>JBDLSU010000726.1:0-4970 GCA_039799405.1 Pseudomonadota bacterium
CCCCAATAGAACTGGCCGACATCAAAATACGCCGCTTCCAGATCCTGGGTGCGGGTGGCGGTATGTTCCGGGAAAAACGCCTGCATCGCACCATTGGCTTCGCGCCGCAAGGCACGCTGAATGCGCGAGGGGAATTCGCTCACGGCAAAGGAAAAATCGGCCTGGGCCTGCTGCATGATTTGAAGCGCTTGCACCAGGTCAGCGCTTTGCAACAGGGGCACACAGGGAAAGATGCAACACACCGCATCAAATTGCCAGCCGATGTCCCGACACGCCTGTATCGATTGTTGCACCACCGGAATCACGCCGGAATGGTCATCCGCCAATTCAGCCGGGCGCAAAAACGGTACTTCGGCGCCATATTGACGCGCCACATCGGCAATTTCAGCATCATCGGTGGACACCAGAATATGCGCAAACAAACCGCTTTGTTGCGCCGCCTGCAAGGCATACGCAATCATCGGCTTGCCAGCAAACGGCTTGATGTTTTTACGCGGAATGCGGCGACTGCCACCGCGTGCCGGAATCACCGCCAGATGCTGCATTGGTTGCTGCATTGGTTGCTGCATTGGCATCATGCCACTCCAAGTGCGGCCTTCACCGCCGCCACCACCTGGTCTTGCTCGGCTTCGCTCAGGCTGAAATACATCGGCAAGCTGATCGCGCCAGCATAATAATGCTCGGCCTGTGGACACAAGCCGGGGGCAAAGCCAAGGCGGCGGTAATATGGTTGCAAATACACCGGAATGTAATGCACATTCACGCCAATGCCACTGGCGCGCAGCGCATCAAACACCTCACGCCGGGTTTTGCCGCTGGCAGCCTGATCGATCCAGATGGGATAAAGATGAAAGGCCGAGCGGCCAAAGCCAGCTTGCACCGGACAACGCAAGGGCAAACCGGCCAATAATTGATCGTAACGTGCCGCCAGGGCACGCCGTTGCAGCACAAACTGATCCAGCCGCGCCAGTTGCGAGCAACCCAGCGCCGCCTGGATATCGGTCATGCGGTAGTTGTAGCCCAGGTCGATTTGTTCATACTGCCAGGCCCCCGGTGCGCTTTCCTGCATCAGGCCGGGGTCGCGCGTCATGCCGTGCGAGCGCAGGCGCAACAGGGTTTGCTGCATGGCGGCAGAATGACACATCACCATGCCACCTTCGCCCGTGGTGAGGATTTTGACCGGGTGAAAGCTGAATACGGTCAGATCGCTGAACGCGCCATTACCAACCTTGCCATCCAGATAATCTGCCCCCACCGCGTGGGAAGCGTCTTCAATCACCTTGAAGCCAAATTCCTGCGCCAGCGCACCAATAGCCATCATGTCGCAGCTTTGTCCGGCAAAATGCACCGGAATCACCACCTTGGGCAAGCGCCCGGCTTCTTTGGCCGTGTGCAATTTATGGCGCAGTTGCACCACGTCCATATTGTAGGTATCCGGGTCGGTATCGACAAAATCGACTTGCGCACCGCAATACAATGCGCAATTGCTGGACGCCAGAAAGGTATTGGGCGAAGTCCAGACCAGATCACCCGGCCCGACTTGCAGCGCCAGGCAAGCCATATGCAAGGCTGCAGTGGCATTGCTGACCGCCACCCCGAAGCCAGCGCCACAATACGCAGCCAAACCCTTTTCAAACTGTTCGATGCTCGGCCCCTGGGTGATCCAGTCCGAGCGCAACACATCGGCCACCGCAGCGATATCGGCTTCCGAAATCGATTGTTTGCCGTAGGGTATCAAGCGTCGCTCCCTTTGGCGATGATTTCGCGAATATGGGCAATGTCCAGAAAGTGGGGATTGGTGCCGGAACTGTATTCAAAGCCTTCGGTGACGGGTTTGCCGGTTTCGCCGCTCAGGTTGTGGGCATAATCGACTTCCAGCGCGAAGGAAATGGAGGGTTTGATCACGTAGTGGTCGTCAAAATCCAGCGTCAGGTGCGAATCATCAAACGGACACATGATTTCATGCAGTTTTTCACCGGGACGAATGCCAACCACCTTGATCGGCATGCCGGGGGCCATGGCTTCGGCCAGATCGACCATATTGGCTGAGGGAATTTTGGGAATGAAGATTTCGCCGCCATGCATGCGTTCAAAATTCTTGATCACGAAATCCACGCCTTCTTGCAAGGTGATCCAGAAACGGGTCATGCGCGGGTCGGTAATCGGCAGTTCTTTCACGCCTTCTTTCAACAATTTTTCAAAGAAAGGAATCACCGAGCCACGCGAGCAAATAACATTACCGTAGCGCACCACCGAAAAGCGGGTCGGGCGATGGCCGACCATATTATTGGCGGCGACAAATAATTTGTCAGACGCTAATTTGGTGGCACCGTACAGATTGATCGGATTGGCGGCTTTGTCGGTGGAGAGCGCGATCACGCGTTCGACATTATTGGCCAGGGCGGCGTGAATCACATTTTCTGCGCCGTAGATATTGGTTTTGATACATTCCATCGGATTGTATTCTGCCACCGGTACATGCTTGAGGGCGGCAGCGTGGATGACATAATCGACGCCGTCCATGGCCTGGCTCAAGCGCGCCTGATCGCGCACATCGCCAATGAAATAGCGCATTTGCGGCGCATTGAATTGCTGCGCCATTTCATATTGCTTCAGTTCGTCGCGCGAATAAATAATCACCTTCTTGGGTGAAAAGCGCTGCAAAATGGTTTTAACGAAGCGCTTGCCAAATGAACCGGTGCCGCCAGTGATAAGGATTGTTTTATTATTCAGCATGTTTGATTCCATGAAAAAAATCGATTCTGTCCTGAAGCCACGGTGTTTATTATGCCCAGCTTTGACGCACTACCAGCATTCAACAGACAATTCCCTGTGAAATGTCCACGATTTGACCACGATTTGGCACGGCCAAGCCAGCCATTATCACCTTTTTGCAACTATTTACCCGCGCGCACCACCTTATGGCTCGCGTATCGCTTCATCCAGCGCCTTGGTCAACGGCCAGATCAGGTAAGACATCACCGAACGCTTGCCCACCACAATTTCGGCATTCAGGGTCATACCCGGCAACAGGCGGTTGCGCTCGCCCATCAGTTTCAGGCGCGATTTGCCAATCGAAATCCGGCTCAAGTAATACGCATCCATGCCCTGCCCGGCGTTGGCTTCACGCCGGAACGCATCTTCACTGATGGAACGGATTTTGGCATCCAGCACCCCATGCTTCTGGAACGGAAAAGCGTCCAGCTTCAAATGCGCCACATCGCCGCTTTTGATATAGCCCACATCGAGCGAATCGATTTGCACTTCCGCTTCCAGCTCGCCGCCAATTGGCACCAGCGTAAAAAAGGTTTCCGCCTCTTTCACCACCGAGCCGACCGACAACTTGGCCACATCCAGCACCACCGCATCCAGCGGGCTGGTCATGGTCACCAGTTTGTGGCGCAAATTGGCTTTGGTCAGTTGTTCATTGAGGCTACCGATTTCACGGGTGGTCGTGAGCAGTTCTTCGGTCAGTTTTTGCCGCCAGCCTTTTTCAAAGGCCTGGCCGTCGGCTTGCAGCGACGCCAGTTCACTGCGAATTTCGGATTCGCGATTGCGCGTCATCAGCATGTCGCGCTCAATTTCCAGCCGTTTGTCTTGCGCTTCCAGCAAGCGCTGGCGTGCCCCATACTGGTTGGCGACCAGTTTTTCCTGCATGGCTTCAATCTCGCGCACGGTGCGCAAACGCGCGCCCAGCACTTGTTGATCACGCAAATTGGTTTGCAAGCTGGCTTGCACCCGGGCGATGTTTTCATCGCCTTTGATTTTTTGGGCGCGGAAATTGGCTTGCCGCTCCAGCGACAAGCTGGATTGAATCTGGCTATCGCTGGCGTTTTTGCTGGTACCCGGCGTCACCGCCGCCTTGCCGGAACTGTCCGGCAGGGGTAATGCCGGTGGCAAGCTGCTGCCTTCGGTCAGCACAATCGCTTCGGTGCCATCCAGTTCGGCGCGCAAACCCTGGGCTTGCAGTTCCAGCGTTTCCAGCCGTTGCCGCAGTTGGGCTTCATCGGCCTGGGTAAACGTCGGGTCGAGCGTAGCCAGCAAATCGCCTTTTTTTACCACCTGCCCCGGCCGCACGGCGATTTTTTTGATAATCGCGGTCTCCAGCGGTTGCAAAATCACATTGGGTGCCGGATTAACCAGCCGCCCGTGCGCCACCACCACCCGCTCCACTTGCGAGAAATGCGCCCACACGGCGAACAATAACAGCATCGCCGCCAGAATATGAATGGTCTTGCGCGCCGAGGGCGGCAAGGGGGCGCGTTCCATCTCGTCCGCATCGGGCAAAAACTCGATCTGCGGCCCGGCTTGTTTGCCCTTGAAAAGACCTGGCAACCAGCGCCCTAGAGGTGACTTGTTTGTTGGTTCCATAGCTGTTGGTAAGTTGAACAACGAGTGAGAAGTTCGTCATGCCGCCCCGAATCCATCAGGCGTCCATGCTGCATCACCAAAATGGCGTGTGCATTGACCAGGGTAGACAAACGATGCGAAATCATAACCACGGTACGACCGACCGCAATGCGTGACAAATTACGGATAAAAATGGCTTCACTTTCCGGATCAAGCGCACTGGCCGCTTCATCCAGAATCAAAATGCGCGGCCGCGCCAGGAGCGAGCGTGCAATCGACAGGCGCTGCTTTTGTCCGCCCGACAGGTTGGAGGCGTTTTCTTCCAGCATGGTGTCATAACCATGCGGCAGGCGCTCGATAAATTCATCCGCACCCGCCGCAGCGCAGACTTCAACGATTTCTTCAAAGGTAGCGTCGGGCCGGGTCGCGGTAACATTTTCGCGCACGGTGCCACGGAATAAAAAGTTTTCCTGTAACACCACACCCACCTGGCGGCGCAGGTGCGACAGTTCAATTTCACGCGCATCAATACCGTCAAAGCGCACAATGCCTTCTTGCACCCCGTATAGACCCTGAATCAACTTGGTCAGCGTGGTTTTGCCGGAGCCGCTACGGCCGAC
>JBDLSU010000727.1:0-3928 GCA_039799405.1 Pseudomonadota bacterium
CGAAACACAAACGCATCCAGCCGGGCACTGACGCGCTGGTAGGTGCGCTCGAAGGCTTGTTCAATGTCCAGCGTGGCGGTCAGTTCGCGGCCGATTTCACCCAGTTTTAAAATATCTTTGGTGCGCGCATCGACCTTTTTTTGTAGCACCGTGGCTTCGGCGCGCAGGCGGCGGTTGCGCCATTGGTGTACCAGGATGATGCTGGAGCCGATGAGTACGATGGTAGCAACCAAAAACCAGCCGGTTTGCCAGAAAGCGGGCAAGACCAGAATTGGAATCGATAATTCATGGCGGCTCCATTCGCCCACCCGGTTGGTGGCGCGCACCTGTAGCGTATAGGAGCCGGGCCACAGATTGCCATAGCTGGCGTTGCGGTGGGCGGCGTCGGTGCTGATCCAGTCCTGGTCATAGCCTTGCAGGCGGTAGGCGTAGTGGCTGCTTTGCGGCATGGAATAGTCGAGTGCGGCAAATTCGATCGAGAAATTGCGGGTTTCCGGTGGCAGTTTCAGCATTGGATCGAGCTTGCCGAGCGCGTGGCTGATGCCGCCCAGTTTGAGTTCGGAAGCGCGCACTGGCGGGTGAAAATTCCACGGTTGAAATTGCGCCGGGTTAATGATCGCCAAACCCTTGGGGCCGCCGATCAACATCAAACCATCGCGGGTTTTTGTGGCGGCACCGAACCAGACCCCGCCGATATCGATGCCGTCAGCCTTGGTCAGTTCGACATAGCGCCATTTTTGCGGATCGATCACCATGCTTTCGGTCCAGATCCGGCCTTGCTGGTCTTGCATCAGGTTTTCACCGACAGAAATGCCGGGGCGTTTGAGCAATACGCTGATGTGTTCAAATTCGGTGTTGTTGCCATGAAAAGTGCGCATGCGCTCCAGCCCTTGTGCGGTATCGAGCCAGAGCTGACCATTTTTATCGATCAGCAAACCGTTGACGCGGTCGGCCAGCAGGCTGCTGGCGCGTTTTGCATCATGCACCAGATGCCACCAGCGCGATGGTTTCGGCTCATACACCCACAAGCCCTGATGGCTGGCGGCAAAAATGCGGCCGTCGGCGTCTTCTGCCAGCGCATGCAGTGACACCGAGATGGCTTGATCCATGGCAATGGCCTGAAAGCGTCGTCGCGCCTCATCCCAGCGCGCCAGCCCGCGCCGGGTGGCTGCCCATAGCGTACCATCGCGACTGTGCAACAGGGACAGCACATGGTTGTCCGGCATGCCTTGTGCGGTGCCAAAGCTTTGCCAGCGCGCATCATTTTTACCCAGACGCAAGGCACCGCTACTGCCGCTGCCCAGCCACAGCGTGCCGTCCGGGGTTTCCAGCATGCAGGCAATGCGCTCGTTCGGTAACACTGGCCGGGCTGGCAATGGTGCTGCGCCGGGCGGGCGCGCCAGGTGGCGGCCGGGGCGCAGGTAGGCCGCCACCAGGCCGCGCTGGCGCTGCAAAATATCGATGCCATTGGCAGCGTTGGACACCAGAATGCTGCCGTCGCTACGCTCCAGAATGGCGCTGACATTGGCGTGGCTGATGCTGTCGGGTTTGGCCGGGCTGTAGCGCAGGGTACGAAAGCTGCGGTTTTGCGTGTTGTAGCGCTGCAAGCCATTGCCCGAGGTGCCGAGCCACAGCAGCCCGGCCTGATCCACCAGCATGCGCGGTACATCGTCCAGCGCCAGGCTGCTGGAAATGGCCGGATCATGGCGCAGGTTTTTCAGCAGTGTGCCATCGCTGGCGCGTACAATTTGTACCCCTTCACCTACCGTGCCAAGCCAGAGTTGGTCAAGTTGCGGCTGCACGATGCTGCTAATGGCGGCCAGACTGCTTTGGTTGGCCAGGGTTGTGTGATGCAATTGCCAGGTGGGGGCTTGTAACCAGCTTAAGCCCAGGTTTTTGCTACCGACCCAGATTTTGCCGTCTTTGGCCTGAAACAGGGCGGTAACGCTTTTGCCATCAAGCGAATTGCCCGCTTGCGCCAAATCATCACTGGGCGCGGCGGCAATGGCAGCAAAATTTTGTGGTTGGCGCTGGAATTTTTGCAAGCCACCGGCACTGCCGACCCACAATTGTTGCTGCTGGTCCAGCAGCAGGCTGCGCACGCGATTGTCCCGCAAGCTGTTGGCTTGTTGTGGATCATGGCGGAAATGACGGAAAGAGTGAACGCCGGGCGAACCCGCTGCCAGAAAATCCAGGCCATTTTCGGTGCCGACCCAGACGGCACCGTGTTTGTCGCCGACAATGGCATTGACCATGCCGGGGCTGAGGCTGTTGGTTTGATCTTGTTGATGGCGGTAATGGACAAACTGCGAGTGCGCCGGGTCATACACCGAAATACCGTCGCTGCTGGTGCCGATCCAGATGCGTTGATCCGGGCCAACCCACAGGCAGGTGACATAGTTGCCTGCGATGGATGCCGGGTTGTTGACATCATGTACAAATTTTTTGAAGTGGTAGCCGTCGAAGCGGATCAAACCTTGTTGGGTGCCGATCCATAAAAAACCCTGGGAATCCTGGGCGATGGCGGTGATGCTGCCTTCGGGAATGGTGTCGGCATTGCCAACGGTTTCAAAATACGGCTCGGCAAAGGGAAAATCGCCGGGGCTGTTGGCACAGGCGGCAGGCCAGGCCCAGCAGCCAAGCCAAATCAGCCACATCAAGAGCCAAGCTGGCACCCATTTGTTCACGGCTACTCCCGTTGCGCGATTGGTGTAAGTTGCGGTTGCGAAAAGCATATGCTTGGTTGTTGCGCCAGTGTTTATTTACGGCATCATTTTATTTTACTCTGCAATCGGGCGTTTGGGGATGTCGGTGGCAATGGTTAAGAACTGGCAGCACGCAGTTTGGCGATACGTTCAGCATGGCTTGGGTGCGTACTTAAATAGTTTTCTGCGCGCTCGGGCCGATTTTCAGGTGTTGGCCGTTTTGCAGCCGGGGTGCTATCCGGATCGGGCTGGCCGCTATCATCACGCTGCTCGCTGGCGTCCTTTTGACCACCTTCTTCACCTTCAGCACCTGCTTCATCTTCATCCGCCACTTTTCCATCTGGTCGGCTGTCATCGGCTGCTTTGGTGCGGCCCGCATCCAGCGCTTCAAACAGTGCCACCATCGGCAACAGCGACAGCTTGTTATTTTGCATCATGGCAATCGCATAGTCATCGGCTTCACGTTCGAAATCGCGCGAGTATTTGCTGTCGAGTAAAATCGTTGGCGCAACGGCCAGCACACTGGATATATCCCCCAGCATCAAATTAAAAACCACCCCCACCCCCACGGTTTGAAACAAATTGCGCAGAAAATGGCGGCGCTGCACATGGCCCAGCTCGTGCCCGAGCACGCCCAGAATCGCCTGGTCATTGCCAGCCAGGCGCACCAACTGGTCGGTCATGATGATCACGCCATTGGGCAGCGCGAAGGCATTGGGGCCGATCAGTTCGCCATTGCGAAATTCCAGGCGGTAGTGGGTTTTTTCATTATTGGGTTGGTTTAATTGGGCAAATAGTCTGCGCAAACGCGCCTGGTGTTCCGCTGGCAGGGTGGAGGCGGTCAAGCCGTCCTGATCCATCAGTTTCATGGTTTGTTCACCAATCGCTATTTCCAGCGTCGGCGGCAAGTTTTGCGCCAGTTTGTCGGCGGCAGCGGGCAAGCCCCATTGGTAGCCGCTGATCAACAGCGCCAGCAGCAGTATCAGCGCAGCCAGCGACAGCGGCCAGTTTTGCTGCCATTGCACCACGCGCGAATCGTGGTAGCGGTTGGCTTTGAGTACTGTGTTCAGCTTGGGGGCGCTGACTTCAATAAAATCGCCTTCAGGAAAGCGCAAAATGCGCGGTGCGTGTTGCAGCCGTTCTGAAATCGCCAACTTGGACAAGCGGATGCTGCGATGAATGCCCGCGCCGCGCATTGCCACAATCCGCTTTTGAATAATCAA
>JBDLSU010000728.1:0-3391 GCA_039799405.1 Pseudomonadota bacterium
CTCACGGTGCAGTCGGCTACGCAGCCCTCGCCGCCAAAGATGTGGCTCAGGCATTGAACCTGCTCGGGCTTTACGCCAGGCTGCGCGTCGGCGCGCTGGATTTGCGGGTGCTGCAAACGCAAGACAATATCTGCCGGATTGTATTGCGCGAACAGTTCGACCTGGCCGATACGCGCATCTTTATTTGCGAAGCGGCCCTGGTCATCATCGTGCGTTTGCTCGAAACCATCCTGGGCCAACGCCTGCCGCAGTTGGCATATCGCCTGCCCTACCCGGCCCCGGCCTGGCAAGCCGAGTACGCAAATCACCTGGATGGCACTTGCAGTTTCGACGCCGCCTGTCTGGAAATCCGCCTGCCCGCCAACCTGCTACACGCACCTTGCCTGACCGCCGACCCGCAGGCGCTGGCCTCGGCGCGCAAAGACTGCGAACAAGCTCTGGCCCAATTGCAAGGCGACGCCGATATCCTCCAGCAGGTGCGCCTGCGCCTGTCCGCTTGTGATGGCAACTACCCCAGCAGCAGCGCACTGGCGCAAGAATTGAATATGTCACTACGCACGATGGTAAGAAAGCTGGCGCAGCACAGCAGCAATTATCAGACCTTGCTGGATGAAGCGCGCAAGGAAATGGCGCAATGGTATTTGCAGAATACGGGCTACACGGTGGAAAACATTGCCGAACGGCTGGGGTATCAGGATACGTCGAATTTCAGCCGTTGTTGCAAGCGCTGGTTTGGGCTGACGGCGGGTCAGGTGCGGCAGCAAAAACTGGAGAAGTAGCCGATTTTCAGAGTTGATGCATACCCGCGCATACTCGGGCATAGCCGTCACGGGTGAATCGCCGGATAGCGTTTAAACACCGAACAATCAGGCACAAGCCATACCTGATCGCAAATGCAACGTCTAAAAGTTCAAGAGAAGCCTGTTTGCTGGTACACGCGCTGGCTGTCATGAGGATGTACCCACAAATGTACCCACAAAATTTTTGAATGCGACAAATTGCAATTGCAGTTAAAAAAACAAAAAACCCGCGTCTCTACTATGAGAATCGCGGGTTTTTGAACGTCTTTGCATGGCAAAAAACAGGTATTTGGCGGAAGCTGTGAGATTCGAACTCACGGATGGCTCACACCATCGGCAGTTTTCAAGACTGCTGGATTAAACCACTCTCCCAAGCTTCCAGAAGATGCGAATTGTACCTGAATTCGGGGCAAATTCCAGCGCCCTTATCCAAAAATTTCCGCATCCATGGCCCAAACGGGCCGGGCATTAGTGCGGCAGATAGGGTTGCAATTGTTCCAGCACCGCCGCTTGCACTTCTTTTGGCTCGGTATTGATGAAGAAATGGCCACCGGAAAACCAGCGGATGTTGGTGTCGCCACTGCTTTCGCGTTGCCAGTAATTGACTTGTTCTTCGCTGACGCGGTCGTCCAGGCGACCGGAAAAGACGGTAAGCGGCAGGGTTAGCAGTGGCATCGGGCGGTATTGGTAGGTTTCTACCAGGGCAAAATCGGCACGGATGCAGGGTAGCACCAGCTCCATCAGTTCACGGTGCGCCAATACTTCGGGCGGGGTGCCGTTGTATTTGCCCAGTTCCACGATCAGATCGGTATCGCTCATCAGATGCAAATTGTCCGGTGGGGTGCGTTTTTGTGGGGCGCTGGTGCCGGAGGCGATTAAATGCACTGGCTGGGGCAGATGCTGAAACTTCAAATAGCGCGCCACTTCAAAGGCCAGCAATGCGCCCAGGCTGTGGCCAAAAAAGGCGAACGGCATATTGTTTTGACTGGCTACTACCTGCGCCAACACCGGCACCAGTTCTTGCATATTGCTGTACAAAGGCTCCATCATGCGCGCGCCACGGCCGGGCAACTGGATTGCGCAGACTTCGATTTGTGGCCCCAGCGCGGCTTGCCAGGTGCGGAAGATTTGACCATTGCCACCTGCATAGGCAAAGCAGAATAAACGTAGCTTGTGGCTGGGTGCGGGGTGATGGATTAACCACTTTTTCATGCTTGAAGCTCCAAAAATCTTGATTGAATTCAGGGGGATGCGGACCGAACCAGTTTAACTCAGCTTCAATCAGGTTTAGTCCGGCAAAAATATTTGCTGCAAATCGTTTAAAAAGCGCTGCCCCAGCGGCGTGGCGCGCATGTGCTGGTGGTCGCGCTGGAGCAAGCCGCGTTGTTCGGCCTGCTGCAAGGCGGCTTGAATGGTGACGATGTTGCTGCCGGTACGCTCGGCAAACAGGCCGACCGGGACACCTTCCATCAGACGCAAGGCGTTGAGCATGAATTCAAAGCCCAGTTCATCATGCGGGATTTCATGCTGTTCCGAAACCGGGGTGCCGCGCAGGCATTGTTCCATATACGATTTGGGTTGTTTGTAACGCTCTTGCCGCACAATGCGCTCGGGAAAACTGAGCTTGCTGTGCGCGCCCGCGCCAATGCCCAAATAGTCGCCAAACTGCCAGTAATTGAGATTATGCCGCGCCTGCCGCCCGGCCTGGGCATAGGCCGACACTTCATATTGTACATACCCGGCAGCGGCGGCCTGGCTGACCAGCGCATCTTGCATTTGCGCGCTCAAGTCATCGTCCGGTAAGGCGGGCGGGTATTTGGCGAATACCGTGTTCGGTTCCAGCGTTAAATGGTAGAGCGACAAATGGGTGGGGGACAAGTCGATGGCGGTGCGCAAATCCAGTTCGGCTTGCGCCAGCGTTTGCTGCGGCAAGGCGTACATTAAATCCAGATTCAAATTATCAAAATGCTGCCTGGCCTGCGCCACTGCCGAGCGCGCTTGCGCGCCATCGTGGATGCGCCCGAGCGCTTGCAGATGGGTGTCGTTAAAGCTCTGGATGCCGATCGACAAGCGGTTGATGCCACTGGCACGGTAGGATTTGAACTTTTCTGCTTCAAAGGTGCCGGGGTTGGCTTCCATGGTGATTTCGGCTGCGCCATCGAGCGGCAACAGGCTGCGCACCATGGAAAGCAATTGATCCATGCCCTGCATCGACAGCAAACTCGGGGTGCCGCCACCGATGAAGATGGTGTAGATTTTACGGCCCCAGATTTGCGGTAGCGCCAGCTCCAGGTCGGTGCGCAAGGCGTTCAGATAGTCTTGCTCCGGAAAACCATCGACGCTTGATGCGGTTTTGGCATCGATCTGGTGCGAATTGAAATCGCAATACGGGCATTTGCGCACGCACCACGGGAAGTGGATGTAGAGCGATAACGGCGGCAAGCTGGCCAGATGCAGGCGGCCGGGTTGCAAAAACTGGGCTTTGGCGCTGCTAACTTGCTGGCTGCCAACTTGCTGGCTGCTGTCGGCGCTGCCGGATGGCTTGTCGCTGGCGGCGGCTTTGCTGCCGACCGGGTAAATCGGAATCATGT
>JBDLSU010000729.1:0-3535 GCA_039799405.1 Pseudomonadota bacterium
TGGGTGCAAAAAGGATGGTCAGGATTGGCGCACTTCATCATGGCTGGCGAAAAAACGATTGTGGCCTTAGTTTACGCCATAAATGGCCCTGTTGATACGCAAATAGCACAACAAAAAACCCTTATTTGAACGATGTTTTTGTCAGGACTTTGCTTTACACTAGGATCTTTCCTCTATTTGTGACATTTAGCCATGTTGAAGCCACCATCACCCACCAAAGTTCCTACGCTCAATTATCGTAAATTACAACTTGGCCGCGATTACTGGGTGCAAGACAATTTTTTACCTAATGCCGAAGAAGTGTCCCGGCGCCTGTTTGCCCGTACCGACTGGGAGTTGGGCTTTCCTCATGCCAAGGAATTTTGGCCGGGCATGCGCAGTCACAATGCGATGACACCTGATGAAATGGTAAATATTGAAAATTGGGTAAAAAAAATGACAGGAATGAAGAAATTATGGCAGCCAGAAGCTCCCGCAGGTGCTAAACTGAACCATAATTGTGCGCAATTGGTGGGTGAAAATGAATCTGGCCCGCGTCCGCATACTGATTCGCGAAAGTTGTGTCGGTTTGCTGCGGTGATTTATCTGTCACCCAATCCGGTCGCGCATTGTGGTACTTCGTTCTATCGTTTGCGTTATCCGAATGGCACCCTGGGGGGCAATCAATGTACGCCACCGCACAACAATCTGGGGGAGGCATTGGGTGTGGCAAAACTGCCCTTGCAGGCCTGGGCAGAAGATTTGACGGTGGATAATGTGTTCAACCGGATATTTTTGTATCGCGCCGATCTGGTGCATTCGGCCACCAATTATTTTGGGGTGGAGCATGCCGACAAGCGTATGACGGCATTGTTTTTCTGGCAAGCAAATTGATTTTTTTCGCGCTTGCAGCCAGTTTTTTTCTGCCCGGGCAGTTCTTTTGTGTGTTTTTTGAATTTGATTGAAAATGTTGTAAATCAAAGGGTTGCCGGGTGTTTTTGGGTCATGGGCAGGCCGGAAGGAAAGCAGAAGGTTATTTTTGATTGGAATGAGTATAGTCCAACCTGACCGACTCACTACGTGTCAGGGCGAATGAATCTGATCCACCAGGATTGGTTTTGCGCGTAGTTGATGAGGCATATCAATATCAGGGGAAATGGCATGCTTGCACAATTAAAAAAGCGGTTTTGCGTGGCACTACTGGCGCTGATGAGCCAGTTGCTGTGGGCGCAGACGCCATCTTTAAGCGCGGAACAAGTCAATGCAGTAGCCTGGAGTGAGGAGCAAATTCAGGCCCGGATCCGGGAACTGGAGGCAGAACGTGCTGTGCGCCTGGCCCTGATGGCACCTGACGAGCAGCTTACGCTGTTGGCCGATCCGCAAACCTGGTTGATTGCCTTGTCGGTGATGCTGGCGATCAGTTTTATCTGCCTGAGCTGGTTGCTGTGGCAAATGCGGCGTGTCAGACGTCAACAATGGCAGGTGAGCATGGTGATGGATTGGGATAGTGGCCGGGGCAATCCTGCGCCGCAGCATAAGCCGAATGCGCTACCGCTTGCAAACCAGACGGATGATTATCTCGAATACGAAACCGTAATGATTGCTGATCTGGCGCAAGAAAATAATGACGATATAACAGACGATGGACCGCTTCAGGATGCGATTCAGGTAGAAGAACACAGTGATCCGATTGCCCATGCCGAATTCTGGATGGCCCTGAAAAAACCGGAGATTGCAATCGAAATTCTGGAAGCGGTTTGTGAAAAAGATCAAACCCCCAAAAGCAGCATGATCTTATTCGAGTTATATCGACAAACCCAGCGCCGCGCCCAGTTTGAAGATTTAAAACGCCGCTTTCGCCTGGCGTTTAATGCCAAAGTACCGGATTGGGAAGAAATTGTCGATTATCAGCCGGGCATGCGTTTAAAAGATATGCCTGAATTAATGCGCCGGATTAATGAGGTCTTGCATAAACGCGGGGTTCATCACTTTCTGCGCAATTTATTGGTCGATAATCGTGGTGGCACCCGGCAGGGTTTTGAATATGGCGTTTATTGTGATTTGGTCAGCTTGTTTGAAACCCTGCAAGCGGGCAAACCGGTCGTCAATTGCGAAAGTATCTTTGCCTGAGCGCTGGTGTGGTGAGAATGCAAAAAGTCCACACATCCGTCATTGGGCCGATAATTGCGTCAGACTGGTAGCGGTGTTTGTCCATGAGCCGGATTTGCCGCCATGTTTTTCCAAAAGCTGTATTTGCCCCATGACCATGCCTTTATCGGCTGCCTTGCACATATCGTAAATAGTCAGCAAGGCAATTTGCACCGCAGTCAGGGCTTCCATTTCTACCCCGGTTTTACCCACTGTTTCGGCTTGCACCTGGCAGATTACGGCAGGTGGGTTGGCTTGCAGGGTAAATTCCACCGCAACTCTGGTCAGCGGCAAGGGGTGGCATAGTGGAATCAGGTCGCTGGTACGTTTGGCTGCCATAATGGCGGCAATGCGGGCGATGCCCAGTACATCGCCTTTTTTGGCATTGCCCGCTTCAATTAATGCCAGCGTTGCTGCTTGCATTTCGATCTTGCCCGTTGCAATGGCGATGCGGTGGCTATCGGATTTGGCCCCGACATCGACCATATGGGCTTGACCCGCATGGTCGAAGTGGGTCAGGCTGTTGCTGGCCGCTAGTGGCTGGGCAGGTGGCTGTAATTTGTCCATTGGTAAGGAAATGTATCAAATATTGGTCGGCGGTGGAACCATTGCCGGGAGCGAGTATCATAGCATCGTCCTGTCTTTTTCCTGGTCGTGCCTATGAAATGCTTTTCACATTCCCGCTTGCAGCGTTGCCTGGCTGGCCTGTTGATCACTACAATGGCCGCGCTGCCGGTGCTGGCGCAAAACAATTTGCCCAATCTGGGCGATACCGTGCGTGAGGCGCTGTCGCCGCAACTGGAGCGCAAGCTGGGCGATGAAATCATGCGCGATATTTTGCGTGACCCCGATTTTATTGACGATCCGATGGTGCTGGAATACCTGGGCAACTTTGGCAATAATCTGGTGGCGGCTTACCCCGGCGCGCGGGGTGAAGCCAATTACGATTACACCTTCTTCGCAGTGCGTGACCCGGTACTTAACGCTTTCGCGCTACCGGGCGGCAATATTGCGGTGCATACCGGGCTGATGCTGGCCGCGCAAACCGAGTCCGAACTGGCCGCTGTGATGGCGCATGAAATTGGCCACGTGGCACAGCGCCATATCGCGCGTGGGCTGGGGCAGCAAAAGCAGGATGCGCTGATTCCGCTGGCGTCGGCCTTGCTGGCAATTCTGGCGGCGCGCTCCAATTCCAACTCGAATGCCGATGCGGCAGTGGCACTGTTGCAGGGCGGGCAGGGGCTGGCAGTGCAGCGCCAGCTTAATTTTAGTCGTGATCTGGAGCGTGAAGCCGACCGGGTTGGTTTTCAGATTTTAAAAGACGCCAATTTTGATACCAGTGGCATGGTGGCGTTTTTCGGCCGTATGCAAACCGCTTCGCGCAATTACAGCGACAATGTGCCGGCGT
>JBDLSU010000730.1:0-5432 GCA_039799405.1 Pseudomonadota bacterium
GGCACAACAAAACGGAAATTTGAAAAATTAACGTATCGCCTCTAATAAAATCAAACACTTACGGAGACAGCTATGTGCGAAATGTGTGGTTTTTGGGCGAGGCTTGTTAAACCTGGGTTAACCACTTTCCCGTTTAACATTGGCAAGAAAATGCGCAATGCACCTATTGGGGCGTAGCATAGCATAGGGTTGACGTTAACGTAAACGTCATCTTGAAGATTTTTGAAAAGGCCGGGTCGGTTTGCCCGGCCAAGTCTATCAGCGCACCCGCTGGCGCAGGGCCGCCAGCATTTTGGGAATACTGTCGCGGCTCATACTATCCACAATCCAGCCCAGCCCCATCGGCACCGGGCCAGGATCGGTAAACACAAAATAATTGACCACGGTTTTATTCGGACTGCTGGGATGCGGTGTCAACAGCCAATAGCCACTGGTATCGGCAATGGTTTCTTCCTGCTTCAAACCCGCCCACGGTTGCTGCTTCCATTCCAGCCTGCATTGCTGCGCGCTGACATTGGGCGTCATCTTGAGGCGGTATTTTTTGACCTTGCCCAGTGGCAGGCTGAGCGTAATATCCACCAGCGAAGTTTTGTCCGGCCCGGGCGTGACGCTGGTTTTGGCGGTGTTGGGCATGAAGGCCGGGTACTGCGCAAAATCCTGAATTTCGCCACAGATTTTACTCATGGGTGCATTGATGATGGTGGCCGCCAAGAACGATTTGCCCGGTTTGCCGGATTGGGTTTGATCTTCCAGCGCGACTTCGGTATCGGACAAATTGTGCGGGTCGATGGCGGCCAAGGTTGGGGTACTGCTTGCCAGTGCTACCCCAATCAGGCAAAGAAAAATGGAACCGGCTGGCAGGCGTGAAAATGCGGTGTTCATGTAAATTACTTTCAACTGATGCTATGGGGGAAAAAGGCAAAGCCTGGCTCACTTTTTGAAACATGAATGAGGCATCAGTGCGCTATTTCACCGCCTCAATGATGCCAATCTCGCGTTTCAATAAATCATTTGCTACATCCGACACTTGAATTCCCTTGCGTGCAGCAATCGCCGTTAAATATGCCTGCACCTCGGCATCAAGGTACACTGGCAAATTCAATTTCAAGTTAGGCCGATAGAACTTCCCTCGTACACCTTTTGAGAAATCAATCTCCGCAGGCATTTCGTTGTCATCCTCATGAGCGGGGTTTGTTACATTCATGATTGCACCTTAGCGCGGTTCATCCGCATAAAATCGTCGTTCCTGTTTGGTTGCTGCTCGTGCCGAAATAATCCGGATTCTGACATTGATTGGACTGGTTGTGACAAATGTATGGGAAACCGCCAAAAGTGCCCCATCCAAAGAATGCCCTATTGTAAACCATCGCTCTTCATACTGACTATGCTGATCGTCATAAACCGTCAGAGCCAGTGCATCCTGAAATACTGTCGCAGCTTGCTCAAAACTGACACGATGCTTTTTAATATTTGAACCCGCTTTGGCGGAGTCCCAATCAAAATCATATGACCAATCTGCCATAGTTTAACCTCGACAAGCATTTATCCCTCCCGAATGCAGTCCTTCATCGTCACTCAGGGAGGATTATTTCGAATTTTCCAATCTCAATTCATCAACTTGCGTATCATCCGCACTGGCGCACTGCCATAGCTGAGCAAGGTCTCATTAAACGCCTTCAGATTAAACTTGTCGCCCAGCGCCTTTTTGCGTTCTTCGCGCAGTGCCATGATTTCGGCGAAGCCGGAATAATAGCTGGTCAGTTGTACCGAGGTCAGTTGCACGCGCCGCCATTTGCCTTTGGCTTCGGATTCGGTCTGGAACGCTTCTTTGGTCAGGAATTCGACTGCGTCGTTTTCTTCCATGCCCAGCACATGCACGCGATAGTCGAGAATGGTGTTACAGACGGTGCGCAAATTCCATTTGGAATACATCAGCCACATTTCCGGGGTATTGCCGCCGTAGCCGGATTCCATCATCATGCGCTCGCCATACACGGCCCAGCCTTCGATCATGGCGCCATTGCCGAACAGGGTTTTGATCAGGCTGGGTGAGCGGTTGGCGTACACCAACTGGGTGTAGTGGCCGGGAATGGCTTCGTGGATGTTGAGGATTTGCAAAATCCAGTGGTTGTATTCGCGCAATGAACTTTCGGCTTGCTCGGGGGTGAAATCGTCCAAGGGGCTGACGTTGTAATAGGTGCGGTCTTTGGGGCGGAACGGGCCGGGGGCTTCGATACCGGCACCGGCCACGCCACGTTGATACAGCGGCGTTTCGCGCACTTCCAGCGGTTTGCTGCGATCCATGGTGAGCAGGTTATGGCTGATGACCCAATCCATCAACTGCGGAATCTGGCGTTTGACTTCCGGCACAAATTGGTCACGCGTCACATGCTTTTCTGACATCTTGGCGATCAACTGGCCAATTTTGGCGGAGCGATCTGATGGCTTTTCCACACCCGCCATATATTTGGGCCAGAGTTCATCGGCCAGGGTATTCATTTTGGTCAGCAGGGTATCTTTGGCTTCTTGGGCTTGTTGGTACAGTTGTTCTGCGCTCAGGCTGGACTGGATTTCTTGCGCAAATTTTTGTTCGTACAATTCTTTGCCCAGGCGAAAGGAGCGTCGTTCGCCCGGCTGTTGATCCATCTGCTTCAGCCATTCGCCCCAGGCTTGCACCGCTTGGCTAGCGGTTTGTACGCGCTTTTGCAGTTGGCGCTTGTCGCCTTCGCTTAATTGCGAATCTTGCGCTTCTTTCAGCACCGTCTGCAATACCTGCAGCGCGCCCTGGTTTTGCTGGATGGCCAGCGCGGTGTGTTCACGGGTTGCTTGCTTGATGTTTTGCTTGGCGGCCTGGTAATAATCCGGCACCAGACGCAGGCGCTGTGAAATGGTGCGCAGGCGTTGTTCTTTGGGTCCGTAGTGCGTGTTCAGGATTTGGTCAATCGGCCCGGCAATATTGTATTGCGACGGGTCCCACTCGTACTGGCGCAGGCTGTCCAGATACCAGCGCTGACCTTGCAGATAGTTTTTCAGCAGTACCCAGTCGGTGGCTTGCAGCTTGCTGAGTTGCTCGGGCTGGTAGGCTTCGACCTTGCCCAACCATTGCTGGATGAATTTGCGCTGTTGTTCGCGGCTGGCAGCGTCAGGAATCGGCAGTTGACCGGCGGCGTCATAGCGCCCGGCGGCCAGGCTGAAATCCTTGTCGGCGTGCCACAGGGCTTGCAGAAATTGATTGCTGGTCTGGCGAAATTCGATATTCGGCTTCATGCTCTCAGCGGCGATGCTGACGTTGACCAGGGCCGTGCTACAGACGGCAGAAAATACCAGGGATGCCCATTGCTTCATTGTTGATCCAATTCTTTCACGCGTTGTAAAAAAAAAGGCCAGCATGGAGGCGCTGGCCAGAAAGCAGGGAAAGACGTACGTTGGGAGACAACGTATGCGTCACTGTAACCAATGGCTGCGGTGTGCGCATCAGCGATCCGACGAAACGCCATTTTTGCGGCATGAAGCGCCGATTGGCGCGACAGCCGCAGGCTGATGTCGGTTGCGGGATCGCATCAAATAGCACAGCAGCCAGCACATCAGGATGATTTGTTATTGCTCAAAATCGATTCACAGGCGCTCTTTTGACCATCGGCTTCCGGGGTCTTGGCGCAGATGCCATTCAACTGGGCCTGGACTTTGCCAAACACCTGTTGATGCTTGCCATCGGCATTCCAGGCGCTCAGTTTTTTGCCGATGCGTCCGAGTGAACCGCGGTTGCGGGTGTAAAACGCGTCACGGGTAGCGGCCAGTTCGGTCAATACGCCTTGCGCGGCTTTGGCGATGCGTTCTTCGTCATGCGGGGCCAGGTCGAGCAAATTGGTCAGATAGGATGCGCCCCACTGCAGACGGGTGGCCGGGCCTTTGGCGGCCTGGTAGCCTTGTTCGTACCAGTTCAGGGCGCCGGCTTTGTCATTGCGCTTCTTGGCGTTGGAGGCCAGGGTCAGCATATAGTAGTACGGCGCTTGCGAACGCTTGAGTTCGGCCTTCAGCAAGTCGTCAGACTGGTCGATCAGGCCGACATCGGTCAGCGCATGCGCTGCATCCGAAATTACGGCCTGGCGCTCGTAGGGATTGCTGGTGCTTTTATCCAGATCGTTGACCCGTTGTTGTACCTGCTGTACCAGTTCGGCGGGCAACGCGCCTTTCGGGGTGAGCACCCGTGCCAGATTAATTTGCGAACTGATAATCGCAACCCGGTCGGGTTTGGACAAGGTTTGGTCTTTCATCAGGACGTTTAAGGCACTATCAAACGCGGCCAGCAGTTTGTTTTGTTCGGCCCCGGTAGCGGTCAGCAATTCGGTCAGATTGCTGGCACCGTAGACCAGCACATCCATATTGTCGCGGGTTTGCCGGGCATCGGCCAACAGCGTCAACAGACGGGCAACCGCGCTGGCACGATCGATGGCGGGGCGCTGCTCCGTTTTTTGGCCAGACATGGCAACCCAGGCTTTGAGTTGCAGGCGTAGCGCGATTTCGGGTACGTTACAGGCACTGGCCAGTTTTTGCAGGGTGGCCGCGACCTCATCATTCTTGACCAGTTGCTGCTCGCCACCATCCCAGGTGTAATAACTGAGCATGCGCCATTGCGCCGGACTGAGTTTGGGCTCCGGCAACAGCGCCGCTTTCAGGGTGTCCGCCACCGAATGGGTGGCATTCATGCCCAGTTCCAGCACTTGCAGGTAGCGTGCGCCATCCACTTCGCCAGGCAGGCGGGTCACTTCGCTGCCATCAGGCTTGAATAAAATCATGGTGGGGTAACCGCTGACTTTGAAACGGGTGCCGAGCTTTTGCGCGCTGGGGCTATCGCCATCGATATACACCGGTACAAAAAAGCGCGAGCGTTCGATAAAGTCCTGACGGTTGAAAATGGTGGCCTTGACCTGATTGCAGGGTGGGCACCAGACCGCGCCCCAGTACAGAAACAAAGGTTTGTTGCTGGATTTGGCCAGTGCAAACGCGGCATCGACATCGCCCTGTTGCCAGGCAATACCACCGTGCTCAGCCGCATGTGCAGCGCCTTTGGCAGAATCAGCAGCAGCATCGGCAGCCAAAACATGGGAGGAAACGCTAACGCAACTGGCAGCAACCAGGGCAGCAAACAGGGCAGAGGAAAATTTCATGGTCGGTCTCATTTTTTATCGGTAAACATGGCAGCAGCTTCAGGCGGGCCTGACTGCGCATCGGCCCAATCAGGCTCGCAGTATGATGCCAGAGAACAGCGGGCAATGAAAGAATTTTTCGGCCCACTGCCAATACAGGGCTGCAGTTTACATTTTTATTTGGTTATTTATCGCGCGCCAGTGCCAAAAATTCGGTGCGTAGTGCCAGATTTGGCTGCAATTCACCCAGCATGGCCGAGGTAATGGTTTCTTCGCCGCTGGTGC
>JBDLSU010000731.1:0-10124 GCA_039799405.1 Pseudomonadota bacterium
GCCAACGCAGCAAAACTACAACGAGGTTGGATGGGATCCACCTCTGCCACCCCCACCAAAGTAATTTTCAATGCGTAGGGGTGTACCTGTCTGCTGCCACAGTACACCCTCTTAACCATTACACGGAGTATAGCGATGACCACTGAAGCCTATAGCGAAAAAGTTGCGCTGATCGACAGGCTACTGTGTTTGGTGCTGGTCACATCAATGCTGGCATTCACCAGTGCCGATTTTTATAGCCATTTCCCACTTGATTTCAGAATAATTGCTTTAGCGGCAATGGTAGAAATTACTGTGTGTCTGGCATTGATGCGTATCGGTGGTGGCGCAATCGTCCGCGACCTGATCGATCTCTCGCTCTATTCTTTACTGTTCAAAATAGTTATTTTGCTATCCTATCTTTTCAACCCTGCGCTATACGGGGTAATCGCAAGCGGCTGGAGCAAAATTATTAACAATGGCCTGTTTTTGGCAAGTTTGGCACGGTTGATGTGGGGCTACCCAAGGAACGGCAACTTTGCCCCGGTTGAATGGCCCACCATTGGCCTATATGGTTTGGAGTGGAAACGCCGCCATGGTGATAATGCGGCCAGTGCTGCGGCCTATTTCAGAGTGCTGGCAACAATCATCATCAGCATGGAAATAGCGGCCATTTTACTGCCACTTGGGCAAGAAATTTACCAATATATACCCAGTGTGGTCGGTTTGATCGTCGTATTTTTATACGCCAAACCAATCCGCCAGGAAGTGGTAGAAACCGAACGCGACCTTGCCGACCAGGCTGATCTGCTTGAAAAATATGAAGACATTATTGAGCAGGTTGCCGGTCGGGTTAAAGAAGATGGCAATGCCGACCCGGCCACCGGGCGCAATGCGGCTGGGCCAACAGCAGAAAAAAGCAAATTACGCCTGGTGAAGGATGAGCATGAAGAACCTTGATGCAAGCTGCTTTAGTACGGCAGTTTGCCATAAAAATCCTTACCCACCTTCGCCTCACGCAACGCCTGCTTTTCCTTGGCGATGGGTGAATAAGCCAAACTCACCCGTTTTTCGCAAACGTCCACTTCGTAAACACGCCCATAGCCTTCTTTTACCCTCAACATGCCATCCCTGACGCCAATTTTAACGATGAAGACATCTTGGCCATCCCGCTCTTTTCCATTGCTGTACTTGGTTTCATAGATCATCAAATACCATAGGTGCAGGCCAGTAATGGCGTCTACCGCTTCAATATAGCCCCCATTTTGCTCGACGCCAATTTCCTGACCATAGTGGGGCACCTGGATTCGCAGGCCATGCAGCTCGACAGGTTCAACCGGAACTGGCCCTATTCTTTTGCTCAGTTTCATACTATTTCCTCAAGAGCAAACTTTAGCCAGATCAGCGTTCGACAAATAACCAATCACATCAATGATTAAAACTTTGAACGAAAATCCTCCGCAATTTCGACCAAAGATACAAACCATGAATACGGTTTATCCCGATACAAATCATGCGCCTTATTTAAAATACCAATCAATAAAATATGATCGGGTTTGAAATAGCCAGAGCAATACACGAGTGCCGTATTGCTGTTGCGGTTGAATTGTGCAAATCGCAACTTGAATGACCCCGATTTTGCATCTGCCAAATGAACATGCCATAACCCAGCATCTACGACCGAGGACGGTCGATCATAGTAGGTATCCCGTCCAAAAAGAGTGCCTGTATCGCCATTGTCCTTGTAGTTCCTGAATTTAATTACCAGATCCTGCAACTCCGCCTCGGGTAATTGTTGTTTGAGCAGCTTACTGGTAAAAATCTTTATTCCCATTCGTCAAACTCCGTTGCTTGACTTTGCGCGGTGGTTTGTAACAACTTCTCTGCGCGCAAAGCAGCATTTTGCAATGACTCTGGCGATAGTTCTTTTGCTTGCTTGATGGTTTCGGGGTTGAGTTGCCGTTTTTTGACGACAATTGGTTTCTTTATTTTCATTTTCAATTATTTTTCCACACTAAAGGTCATCAAGGCTAGCCGAGTTCCATTCACCTCACCAACCAAAGCTGCCCCCGCTTCGCTCAGTTCGACATGTTCCAGCCCATCAATAATTTTTTTCAAGCTAAATTCATGGTCTGCCAAAAACAACATGTTGGAAAAGAGTTGATTTTTGTTGCGGTCGTTAGCAATGATAAATTGCTTGATTTTGGTGGGATTTTCCGGTGACGGGGTGCGATGACTATAATTTTCAAACATCAGGGTCGAATCATGATCATCATAGGAATGCGCGACGACTGACCACTCGCCAGCATCATGAATTTTATCTTCGCTGGTAAAAAATTCGATCCAGTCAGAAAGGGTTTCAAGTTGCATATAAGGAATTAAATATTTAGGTTAAATACCAAAAGCGGCAATTGTATCGATACCAAGTTCAACTGTCAAATATTGGCTTCGTGAATTGCCTCAGTGTCAGACCAAATACAACTGGATTTGCCCAACGGTTACGCTTGCCCGGCAAAGCCGACTATACTTTAGCCAGTTATGGAGACGGATCATGTACAGAATTGGATTCCCTTTTTGGAAGCAAGTGGCCCGTTTGGGTATGTCACTCAAAATGCGCATCAATGTGATGCGGGATCGTGAAGCGGATGTACTGGTTGCCACCAGTGACGATTTGCCGGGCCTGGTGTGTGAAGTTGCCACCATGGATGAATTGCTGCTTGAAGTTTATGGAGCTACACATGAATTGCTGGCTATTTTGCTGCAATCCGACAGTGTTTCCACTCCCGTTACTGATTTCCGCATGAAGATCGCATCAATAGCTACTACAAACTGCGCATCGCGCAATTGCTAATCTTTGGAATAAGTATGAAATCATTAGAAGTTGGTGATAAAGAACTGGTCTATCTGATCCTCGCCCTGCGCCACTATGAAGCCAAGCTGATGGCCGACTGGGGCAGTGAAAACGAAGACCTTGCCGCCGATGCAGTCAACGATCTGGTTTTTGTGCAATCACGCCTCAAGCGCGCCAAGCAAGCCAACGGCGAAGCCTAAAACCCACGCGCCAACCCGGCAAGCTGCGCCGCCAGCTTGCTTCCCCACACCGCAACAAACCATCAAAATCCCCCCACCGCATACCAGGCCATGCCAATTTCAGTTCCGCACCGGGTTATACTGACCCGCAGCATGGTGCAGCAAGATTGCGCTAACCCAACCCCATCGCATCCACCGCCTGGAGACCTCATGCACGCATCCACCACCACCCGCACCCGCCTGCGCCCCCAGCGTGCGATCTGGATATTGCTGCTGGTTTTGCTGGCAACGGCGTGGGCATTTTTGCAGCCACCGCATCCGCACCCGGACATTACGCGCAAACCTGGCACCTGGGAATGGTGGGCTTACCCGCTGGAACGCAATCCGGGTTTGCACTTGCCTGCCTTGCCAGGTACATTGAGGGCCGTGAGTTTTGTAGATGAAAGCCATGGCTGGGCTGTAGGATATGGCGGGATCATATTTTCTACACGGGATGGTGGCCAAAATTGGCATGTTCAAAGTAGTGGTACTACTGCCGACCTATTCGCTGTGCAATTTCTTCCTGATGGTAAAGGTGGCGTTAAAGGCTGGGCAGCCGGGACCCAAGGTTGTGTGTTGATAAGTAATGGCCGCGATTGGCAAAAGATTCCAGCCTTTTCAAATGCCAATTGGCGTGGCATGCATATTCATCAGGACGGGCAAAAACTGTGGCTAGTAGCAGACAATGGCGATATTTTCCAGTCTACCGACGCCGGGCAAAACTGGCAAAGCATGCACCTGAATGGCATCACCAGCAGGGCGATCCATTTTGATCCACAAGCCAAGCATGGCATTGTACTTGGGCGGCATGCTATTTTTTTTACGCAAGATGGTGGCAAGCAATGGCAATTAAGCCAGGTTGAAGATGGGGTAAGTGTTGACCTCCTCGCTGGCCAATTAGATATTGATGGAAAACATGCTTGGGCAGTAGGTGTAAGCGGGCAAATTTTAGCAAGTAATGATGGCGGAAAAAGCTGGCACAAAGAAGTCAGCCATACGACTGCAAACCTGTTTGCACTTCAAATTCAACCTGATGCTATTTGGGTGATTGGTGGTGGTGGTAGCCTATTACGGCGCATGAATAACACCCAACAATGGCAACAGATGGAACCATCAACGACATCTACGCTGTATAGCATGACATTTCATACAAAAAGCAAAAATGCCTGGTTAGTCGGTGACAGTGGTGTGGTTCTACGCAGTAACGATGCAGGCAGAAACTGGCTTCAATTAAGTGCGGGGCCAAGCGCGGTTATTTATGGCTTTGCAATGCACGACCAACAACTTTGGCTTACTGGAGCCAAGGGACTGATTTTAACTTCTAGTGATGGTGGGCAAAACTGGCTGGAACAAGATAGTGGCACAGAAAATTGGATAAATAACATCCGCATGGCTCCCAATGGCAAAAATGGGATTGCTTTAACTAATACCGTTCTTTTCACCAGCGATAGCGGGGCACATTGGCGTACAACCCAAAACAATGCCACCTTACCTCCTTTTTATGATCTACACTGGCACGTTGATAGCATGCAAGTCTGGGCGGCCGGGCTAAATGGGGCAATTTATCACAGCAAGGATGGTGGTGCAAATTGGATCGCGCAGGCCACTGGTGAAAACTACTACGATTTTCGTACAATCCGCTTTGATTCCAACGGCCAATACGGGATTGCAGCAGGGTCTGGGGGTCGCATCATTATCAGCCAGAATGGCGGTAAAACATGGGAAAAGAGCAGTTCAGGCACAACCAATTACCTTTTAGGGCTGAATTTATCTGGCAATGGTGAAACCAGTTGGGCCGTAGGTAACAATGATACTATGCTCAGAAGTACCGATGGTGGTAAGACTTGGATGAAACAATTTTTCGGATCGGCCACCACGCTAACCAGCATCCAGTTTCATCCTGACGGCCGACGCGGTTGGGTGGTTGGTGACGGGGGCAAGCACTGGTACACCGTAAATGGCGGTCTAAGCTGGCAAGAAGCAGACAACCAACAAGCATCCCGCCGCTTCGAAATCGCCATGGACGCCAAAGGTGAAATCGGCTGGTCAGTCGGCCTTCCACCCGCGCTATTAAAAACCACAGACGGCGGCAAAACCTGGACACCGCAACCCTTCCCGCTACGCTACGCACGCTACCCCGCGCCCTGGTACTGGACGCTACTGCTAATCTCCAGCTTGCTGCTATGGCGCGCCCTGCGCCCCCAGCCCGACACCAGCCTGAGCGGTGCCGCATCGCTGGCCGCAACCGATGCCCCCACCACCGAATTCAGCCAGGACAAGCTGCAATTTGCCCCGCTGGCGCGCGGCATTTCGCGCTTTTTGCGCAATACCCAAACCGAACCACCGCTAACGCTGGCCATTTCCGGCGACTGGGGTTCTGGCAAAAGCAGTTTGATGGGGCTGGTGTGCAGCGACCTGAAACGCTACGGTTATCGCCCGGTCTGGTTTAACGCCTGGCACCACCAGAACGAAGAGCATCTGTTGGCCGCACTGCTGGAAACTGTGCGCAAGCAAGCGCTGCCACCGCTGACCCAAGCCGATGGCTGGCTGTTTCGCTGGCGCTTGTTATGCTTGCGCTCGATGAAGCATGCGCTGGGCGTGCTGTTGCTTGCCGCCATGGCCGCTGCCGGGCTGGGTTGGTTGGGCACGCATGATCCGGCGCAATGGCGCAATTTGGCGCAGGCGCTGGGGCAGGCCAGCAGCAAGTTGAGCGCCAACAAGACACCTGACAGTGCCGCAAGCAAGAGCGCCAGCGCACCACCAGCAGCAAGTGCCCCCGCCATACCAAACCCGCCTGCACCGCCCGGCGCACCCGGTGCGGAAAGCCCCAATGGCAGCGACCTGAGCGCCGCCCCCGGTGCGCTGGCGGCCCTGCTGGCGCTGGGTAGCGCGCTGTATGCGCTAATCCGTGCGCTCAAGGCCTTCGGCGTCAACCCGGCCGTGTTATTAGCCAGCACCGCCGCCAATTTCAAGCTGAAAGACGCCAGCGCGCAAACCGGGTTTCGCAGCAAGTTTGCGGAGCAGTTTGATGAAGTCACCCAAGCCTTGCCGACCCGCATGGTGATTGTGATTGATGACCTGGACCGCTGCAAACCGGAAAGCGTGCTGCTGGTGATGGAGGCGGTCAATTTTCTGGTGTCATCCGGCCAGTGCTTTGTGATTTTTGGCATGGCAACCCAGCGCGTATTGGCCGGGCTGGCGCTGGCGTTTGAAAAAATCGCCAAGGAACTGCCAGAACTGGATCAAGCCCTGCCCGACAACCCGAGCGCCAGCCAGAAGGAGCAAGCCGAACGCGCCAAGCGCCATGCCTATGCGCGGGATTATCTGGAAAAGCTGATCAATATCGAAATCCAGGTGCCCACCCGCACCGATCTGGCGGCGCAACAATTGCTCAATACACCCGAAGCAGGAGGGCCGGAATCGATGCGCAGCATGCTGCAAAACCTGCGCCGCTATGCCCCGCTGGGCCTGGCCGGGCTGATGGTGTATGGCGCGTTTTTTGCCGGGGCCTGGCTCAAAAGTCCACCCCCCGCGCCACCGCAGCCGATGGTGCAAGCGCTAGCACCGCCAGCGGATAGCCCACCCGCGCCAGCCAGCGCAGCGGCAAGTAGTTCCAACAACAGTTCAGCCAAACCCTCAGCCAGCGCATCAGCCAGCGCCCCGGCAGAAACCGCACCGCGCTACCTGCCAGCAGTGCAACCAGGCGACGACCACCCGACTTCACCCCTACTGCTGACTTTGGGTCTGGGCGGTTTTTTGGCGCTGCTGGGCGGCATTATGCTGTACCGGGTGCGCAGCAGCATGCGGCAGGTGCAAGACAGTGCCGAATTCAGCGCCGCGCTCGGCATCTGGTTGCCGGTGGTCACGCAAAAACGCGCCACGCCGCGCAGCGTCAAGCGCTTTGGCAACCGCATCCGCTATCTGGTGATGTTGCAGCAGGGCGAAGAAGTCGATCACAGCTTGCTGGATGAACTGGAACAACGCTGGCGGCGCTGGAGCGGCCGGGCCAGCGCTGACAGTAGCAATGCATCGGGTAATGGGCCTGACCCGGCGGCCCGGCATGCGCTGGCCGAACACCATCTGGTAGCGATGGGGGCCATGCATGAAGCCTTTGGCGAGCAATGGCACGACTATCTGGATAGCGCCGCCAGAAGCCTGGAAATTGCTGCAGGCAGCACCAGTTACAGCGAAAAGGAAATTGATTTGATTGCCACCATTGGCGCGGCGCAAAGCCAATGCATCGCGGCCGGCACCTGGCCACCGAGCGATTTGGAAATCGCTGCGTTTGAACGCTCGCTCAAAGGGGTGCGGGTGCGCTCTTGAAGCGATTTTCTGGCATAAAAGGGACAGAGTAATTCAAAACTTCGCATTCCGGCTCAGTTTGCCAAAATTAAATGGGGTTCAAGTCAATCCAAAATCGTGAAAAAATTTCACTCGCACTCATTTTATTGGGGTCAGAGTCCAATTTTTCTCAGCAGTTTTTACCATTGGCCTATTCTGGCTGAATGCACAATCCGGTTTACACCCACTACAGGCAAGCGCGCGACACGCTTTTTCAGCTTTGCGCGGCCAAAAAGCGCCGTTCCCAGGCCCCAATTTCATACAAATAGCTCTGGTATTCCACGTCTTTGACCGAGCAAAACGCGGTAATAAAGCGTTCACCCAGCAACTGGCGCGCGCTGCTGCTGGACTGCATGGCGGCATGCGCAATCATGAAGCTGGCGGCCAGATCATGGCTGCAATCGTAAGCGCTACCTGCTACTGCGCTGGTGGGCTGCAAAGCCTGTTCAATCCCGGCCAAACCGGCCGCCAGTGACGCGGCGATTGCCAGATAGGGGTTGGCATCGGCCCCGGCGATACGGTTTTCTACCCGCCGCGCGACCGGGCTGCTCAAGGGAATGCGCAAGCCAGCGGTGCGGTTATCCACGCCCCATTGCAGATTGATCGGGGCCTGGCTGCCGGTGACAAAGCGGCGGTAGGAATTGACCGAAGGGGCAAAAATCATCATCAGATCGGGCAAATAGGTTTGCAAACCGCCGATGAAATGCTGCAAGCGGGCGCTGTCGCTGCCGTCTTCGTTACAGAAAATATTACGCCCATCCGCATCGACCACGCTCTGGTGCAAATGCATGGAACTGCCGGGTTGGCCCGCAATGGGTTTGGCCATGAATACCGCGTTCATGCCATGTTTGATGGCGATTTCTTTGGCCGCGTATTTGAATAAAAACGCCTGATCCGCCAACTGCAGCGCATCGCCATGCACCAGGTTGATTTCATATTGACTCAAGCCGACTTCATGAATCCAGGTATCGCCCTTAACGCCCAGCGCATCGAGCGCGGCGTGGAATTCATCCCAGAACGGGGCCAGTTCGTTCAACATATTCATGCTGAAGGCCGATTGCCCACTCTCCGCGCGGCCGTTCTTGCCCTTGGGTGCGCTCAAGGGCAGATCCGGATTGATATTCGGTGCGGTCAGGTAAAACTCAATCTCGGGTGCCACCACCGGGGTCAGGTTGAGCGCGCTATAGCGTGCCAGCACCATTTTCAGGATGGAGCGCGGCGCAAACTGGCACAGGCTGCCGTCCAATTCATAACAATCATGAATCGCCATCGCGCGCGGCACACTGCTCCAGGGAATGACTTTGACGCTGCTGTAATCCGGCACCAACCGCACATCCGGGTCGGCGTCAGGGAAGATCGGGTGGTAGGAATAATCGCCAGTAATGGCTTGCATCGGAATCGCCTGGGCGATGCGCAATTCATCACCCCGGGCAAAGCTGGCAGCAGGCATCAGTTTGCCGCGCGGGTAGCCGGAAATGTCAGGGAACAGGCATTCAACGTCGCGGAGGGCATGTTGGCTGAAAAAGCGGGACAGGTCGGCAGGGCTCATGGCAGGATTTTTCCGGAGTCAGGGAAACAAGGTTAGTAAAATAAATGGCCCGGCGGGGCAGGCTTACTGGCGCGGGGCCGCACCACAGCCGGTGCTGATGCGCGCAAAGTAAGAAAGCCAGGCGTCGGAGCCGGGTGGCCAGTTGCGCAAAAACTGCGCTTGCCAGTCTTGCTGCGCATAATGCACTGGCAGGGCATCGACAAACACCTCACGCTGGCGCGCACCATACACCGGGGCGTGTGGCGAAGGGCTGATGGCGATACGGGTGATCAAACCAAACAAGCCCCGTTCAGCCGGAAAATTGGGCATGCCAGCGGCACCGTTATTGATGATGATGCCTGCGCTGGCCCCGGCTTCGGCAGCAGGCCCGGATACCTGGGTAACGCGCTTGAGCGCAGGCTGGCAGGTGTGGGTACTGGCAAACACATCAACCTGGGCGTGCGCCAGGCTGTCAAGCAGCCAGGCCTGCTTGTGCGCTTGTTCCAGCGCGGTTGCATCAAAGCCCCAGCCCGCCAGCGCATCAGCATCGCCATGCACCACGCCCACCCGGCACGACCCGACCTGAAAGCGCGCAAACATCGGCAAGCCGGCCAGTTGCGCCTGCAGGGCAGGGAAGGTATCGGCCGTGGCTTTTAAACGCGCGTGGATGCGATTGGAGCGTTCTACCACCGCATTATCGACGCTGGCCGGATAGGCGCAACCACAACCGGCTTCGTCACTGTCAGCAAGCAATTCGGCCTCGACATTGCCGACAATGGCGTGATGCTGCAAAACCCGTTGATTGATCGCGGCAAAGCTGCTGGCATCGACATTAAACCAGTTGAAGTCGCCATTAAAGCACAGCGTCACCGGGCCGCTTTCGGCACGCGCCATGGCTTCAATCGCATCCAGTGCGGGCAGGTTGCCATACAGGCCGCCAATCACATACAAAATGCTGGCTTCACAAAGCGGCGCGCTGGCAATTGCAGCAGCACCGTAGCGGTAGCGCAAGGGGCAGCTTCTGCCTGCGCTGTTGGCAGCGTCGATCGGCGCTTGCGCCATACCAGTATGGGCGGTACTGATGTGATCGCTGCTGGCGGCTCGATTCATTGTGCTTCTCCCACAGAAGTAAGAAGCTGACCATTGGCACAGCTTGGGATTTGGGTGCTGGCGGGGCCATCGTCGGGGCGGTACAAATTGATCAGGG
>JBDLSU010000732.1:0-2642 GCA_039799405.1 Pseudomonadota bacterium
GCCAGCCTGTCGTCAGCATGCGCGCTCATGAAGTGCTGGCACACGCTGGTTAAGCTATCTGCCGGGTAAATGCTGGCATCTTGCACTAAAGCAGCTTCATCTGCGCTGCTACGGGGCAAAATAAATTTGCAAACCTTTCCTGCGCGCTGCATTGCTACCGTCATTGCCAGTGCGCCACGGATCGGGCGCAAATCACCGGATAGCGAAAGTTCACCAGCAAATTCATAATCATCAAATTGATCATCCGGTACCTGGCCGGATGCGGCCAAAATGCCGAGCGCAATTGGTAAATCGAAGCGGCCGGATTCTTTGGGTAAATCGGCCGGAGCCAGATTGACGGTGATTTTTCGGCTGGGAAATTCAAACTGGGCGTTTTGCAAGGCGGCGCGCACCCGGTCTTTGGATTCCTTGACTTCGGTTTCCGGCAAACCGACGATGGTGAACGATGGCAACCCATTTGCCAGATGCACTTCCACCGTCACTTGCGGCGCATGCATGCCGGATAGCGCCCGGCTTTTCAGAATCGCCAGACTCATATTGGCCTCCCGCTGGCATCGGCAAGGCTGATGAATCGGGTACCGCTGATTATGCTGCTGGCATGCTGGCAATCCATGATGTTCCTCGCTTGGCTGGGCAATCCACAGTGCTGATTGGACTATTGTAGGACTGAACCCGGAGGCGAAGCGATATCAGTATGGAAAAACATGGATAAAAAAGGAGTATTTGTTGATTTTTGCTGACACTCCGGCTTTTTGTCACTGCGCCGTTGTTGGCAAAAAATCGGCAAACACATAACCATCACGTGTCACTACTTCGCCTGCCTGCAAGGCAACCCGGTGGCGGAACATCGGGCCATCAAAGGCAAAGCTGTGAAATTCGCCATTTTCACCGCAGGGGTCAGCCCCGGCGGGCAGTGCGTCCAGAAATGTCTGGTTAAATTCATGTCCCGCCAGTTCGACCGGCATGGTTTTCGGATCAAGGCAGGTAATTACGGTGCGCAAACCGCCTGCAATCATTTGCTGCGCCAATTCCGGCGTTTTACTGTTCCAGAGCGGAAAAATCGGTTCAATCCCGCTACCCGCCAGTTTTTCTTCGCGGTAGCGCCGAATATCTTCCAGAAACAAATCACCAAAAGCAAACTGCTTGATGCCTGCCGCTTTGGCGCGCCCGACAAAGGCGCTCATGATTTCGCCATAGGCTTCATTGCTGCATGGCCAGGGGATTTCGATCACTTCCAACGGCAAACCCAGCGCCTGTGCTTGCTGTTGCAGTAAGTCCAGCCGCACCCCGTGCATGGCGACGCGGGAAAATTCCTGGTTGACGGTGCAAAACAAGCCGCGTAAATCAATCAATGGGTCTTGTTGCAACTGGTATAAGGCCCAGGCACTGTCTTTGCCACTGCTCCAGGATAGCAAGGTCGGTTTTTTCATAATGATGGATGGAATATAAAAGCGAAACGGCCAAATGAAACCAATGCGGCTGAAAAAGCCTGTGTTCAAACAAAAATGGCCGTGGTGCAACACCAAGGCCATCATGTGGTGCGAAGCAGATTATGCTTGAACTTTGCGGCGACGTGCGACAAATGCCAATGCACCCGAATCCGCCAAGATCATCCCATATGAGCATGGTCTGTGTCAATTGTCGCACGGTAAGTCATTGATTTTTCAAGGATGTCATCCGTAATCCTCTGTTTTAAATGAGGAAACCCGGAAGTATCTCACCTCCGGGGGGGGCGTTGCCAGCACTCTCTGGATGTCACCGGACTCTTCGAAACAGCATAATTGTTTATTCGTGCTTTTTCAAAACCTACGCTACACTTTCCTTATGAATTTGATGTTCGTATTGCCAAATCGATATTGCCAGGTAACAGCCCGGCATTCGGTGACTATCCCGGCCGCGCTTTGAAGTCAAAGGAAGAAACACGGCGCGGATTTATCGCGATAAAAGCCCACGCACCGATTTCCTCCATAGGTAAAATATAAAACCATCGCCATTTCGATTTTTATGTTATTCTTTGTGCCATTCTTTTTGGTTGCCTACCCACTAACCCAAACTTCCACCCATGCCCAGCCCCTTAGCCGCCCTGCTAAACGCCGCCAGTCGCAACCGTCTATTGAGCCTGTCCTTCCCTCTTGATGACGGCCCCAATTCATCCATGCTGATCAACGAATTGCATGCGCATGAAGCAGTCTCGCGCGATTTCGTCTATACCGCTACCGTGCTGTCGGATGATACGGAAATCGAACTCAAAACCGTACTCGCCAAGCTGGTGTGCATCAAGCTGTTAAGGGAAGATGGCAGCCACCGCCTTTTCACCGGCTATTGCTTTGAATTTCGCCTGCTTAAAATAGAAAACAGCCTGGCCGTGTATGAAATGGTTTTGCGGCCCTGGTTTGCGGTGTTATCACTGCGGCGCGACTATCGCACCTTTGTCGAAAAAACCATTGCCGATCAAACCAAAGAACTGTTCAACCAAACCGGTCTGTCGCGCTTTGACATCCGCACCCGCGAAAGCGATCCAGCACGCAACTATTCCTGCCAGTACAACGAAACCATTCACAACTACCTGCACCGCCGCTTTGAAGAAATGGGCTGGCATTACTGGTATGAACACAGCGCCAAAGGCCATACCCTGATCCTGG
>JBDLSU010000733.1:0-3454 GCA_039799405.1 Pseudomonadota bacterium
GGGGGTGGGCGGTGTCGGCTCATGGGCCGCAGAGGCCGTGGCCCGCTCCGGCGTGGGGCGCATCACCTTGATTGACTTGGACAACGTGTCCGAGTCCAACATCAACCGACAGCTGCACGCCTTGGGCGCCACGGTGGGCCAGGCCAAAGTCACGGCTTTGCACCAGCGGTTGAGCGACATCAACCCCCAATGCCAGTTCACCCTCGTCGAAGATTTTTTGACACCTGAAAACCTCACCGATCTGTTGGGCGCCCAAACCCCTGGCGGCGTGTTGCCTGCGGTGGTGGATGCTTGCGATCAAATGAAAACCAAAGTGGCGCTGGCCGCTTGGGCTTTGAAAACAGGCGCATTGTTGGTCAGCGTCGGGGCGGCGGGCGGAAAGTCGCAACCCCAGGCCGTGGAAGTTGGTTTGTTGTCTGATGTCACCCACGACCCTTTGTTGGCTCAAGTGCGTTACCGGTTGCGCAAGCACCACGGTGCAGCCAAAGCGGGACGCATTCCTTTGACTTGTGTGTTCAGCCGCGAGGCCGTGAGTTCGCCTCAGGTCGAATGTGAACTGGGCACCGAAAACGACGGCAGTTTGAATTGCCATGGCTATGGGTCGGTGGTGACGGTGACCGCCACTTTTGGGTTGGTGGCAGCGGGACATTTGCTGAACAGCTTGTCAAAACAAAAAAATTTGAAGAACTTGCCTCAGTCGAAAAAATGACGCTATAATTTGAGGCTTGGTAGGATGCATTAAACAATGTGTCAAATCAGTGGGACGTTAGCTCAGTTGGTAGAGCAGCGGACTTTTAATCCGTTTGTCGTGGGTTCGACCCCCGCACGTCCCACCACCAGATTTGGATCGAAGAGATCCGGCAAAAGGCCTCTTCTTTGAGGCCTTTTGTTTGTGCCACGGAGCGGTGGATGAGTGGTTTAAGTCGCACGCCTGGAAAGCGTGTGTGGGTTAATCCCCACCGCGGGTTCGAATCCCGCCTGCTCCGCCAGTAATGTGTTGCTGCCCGCTTCCAACGGTCTACAGCAACACCCTTAAAGCCCCGACAGCTTTGCGCTTCGGGGCTTTTTTGTTTTTTCGTCCTGCGTGTTTGCGCCCTGACGTGACACATTAATTCCGTACACTTCGCGCTTGTTTTTTTGGGCCCTTGGCCCAGCTGGTTTCACACTTTCACTGCCCACCAGGCCGCGCCATGAAATTTCGCTTTCCCATCGTCATCATTGACGAAGACTACCGCTCTGAAAACACCTCGGGATTGGGCATTCGTGCCTTGGCGCAGGCCATCGAGTCGGAGGGTTTTGAGGTGCTGGGTGTGACCAGCTACGGTGATTTGAGCCAGTTTGCGCAGCAGCAAAGCCGCGCCAGTGCGTTCATTTTGTCGATTGACGACGAAGAATTCACGCCCGGCCCTGACCTGGACCCCGCGGTGCTGAACCTGCGCCATTTCATTGAAGAGGTGCGCCGCAAAAACTTGGATGTGCCCATTTATGTGTACGGCGAAACCAAGACCAGCCGCCACATTCCCAACGACATCTTGCGCGAGCTGCACGGCTTCATTCACATGTTTGAAGACACGCCGGAGTTTGTGGCGCGCCACATCATTCGTGAGGCGAAGGGTTACCTGGAAGGCGTTCAGCCGCCGTTCTTCAAAGCGCTGCTGGACTACGCCGAAGACGGCTCATACAGCTGGCACTGCCCCGGCCACTCGGGTGGCGTGGCCTTTTTGAAGAGCCCTGTGGGCCAGATGTACCACCAGTTTTACGGCGAAAACATGTTGCGCGCCGACGTGTGCAATGCGGTGGAAGAACTGGGCCAGTTGCTTGACCATACTGGCCCGGTTGCTGCCAGTGAACGCAATGCGGCACGTATTTTCAATGCCGATCATTGCTATTTCGTCACCAACGGCACCAGCACCATCAACAAGATGGTATGGCACTCCACGGTTGCCCCTGGCGATATTGTGGTGGTTGACCGCAATTGCCATAAATCGATTTTGCATTCGATCATCATGTGCGCTGCCATTCCGGTATTTTTGCAACCAACGCGCAATCATCTGGGCATTATCGGGCCGATTCCACTGGAAGAGTTTTCCATGGAAAGCATTGCGCGCAAAATTGAAGCCAATCCGTTCGCGCGCGATGCCCTGAACAAAAAGCCGCGCATTCTGACCCTGACCCAATCGACTTACGATGGTGTGATCTATAACGTCGATACCTTGCAAACCCTGCTGGACGGCCAGATCAACACCCTGCATTTTGATGAAGCCTGGTTGCCGCACGCTACGTTCCATGATTTTTACAAAGATATGCACGCCATCGGCAAAGACCGTCCGCGCGCCAAGGAATCGATGGTGTTTTCCACCCAGTCCACGCATAAATTGCTGGCCGGTTTGTCACAGGCCTCGCAAATTCTGGTGCGCGAATCAGAAAGCGTACAGCTCGATCTGGGGGCCTTCAATGAAGCCTATCTGATGCACACTTCCACCTCGCCGCAATATTCGATTATTGCCTCTTGCGACGTGGCAGCGGCGATGATGGAAGCGCCAGGTGGCCCGGCACTGGTGGAAGAAAGCATTCTGGAGGCGCTGGACTTCCGCCGTGCCATGAAAAAGATCGACGAAGAATGGGGCCACGACTGGTGGTTCCAGGTGTGGGGACCGGAAAACTTTGCCCAGGACGGCATCGGCTCGCGCGAAGACTGGATGATCCGCGCCGAAGACGACTGGCATGGCTTTGGCAACCTGGCTCCCGGCTTCAACATGCTCGACCCGATCAAGGCCACCATCGTCACCCCTGGCCTGAGCCTGGATGGTCAGTTTGGCGAAACCGGCATTCCGGCTTCCATCGTCACCAAATACCTGGCCGAACACGGCGTGATTATTGAAAAATGCGGCTTGTATTCTTTCTTCATCATGTTCACCATCGGCATTACCAAGGGCCGCTGGAATACCTTGCTGACCGCCTTGCAGCAGTTCAAGGATGATTACGACAAAAACCAGCCAATGTGGCGCATCTTGCCCGAATTTGCAGCCGCCAACCCACGCTATGAACGCATGGGCTTGCGCGATTTGTGCCAGCAGATTCATGATTTTTACAAAGCCAGCGACATTGCACGCCTGACTACCGAAATGTATTTGTCCGACATGATACCGGCCATGAAGCCATCCGATGCCTTCGCCAAAATGGCGCACCGCGAAACCGAGCATGTGCCCATCGACGAGCTGGAAGGCCGCATCACCTCGATTTTGCTCACGCCCTACCCGCCCGGCATTCCACTGTTGATTCCGGGCGAACGCTTCAATAAAACCATTGTTGACTATTTGCGTTTTGCCCGTGCCTTCAATGAAAAATTCCCCGGTTTTGAAACCGACGTGCATGGTTTGGTCAAACGCGAAGTAGACGGCAAAATGGATTACTTTGTGGACTGTGTCATGCAATAAACGGCGAACGCCGACCA
>JBDLSU010000734.1:0-2947 GCA_039799405.1 Pseudomonadota bacterium
CAATATCTTGTGTCGAAAGACGAGTGTTTTTTTTATGTCAGTACAAGTATTGATGTTCGATCAGAATTTATCGACATCATTCGCGAATGTAACCAATCCTTTGTAGTAGAGGATGGGCAAGATTTTATTGCCTACTACCGCGCCGAGGACATCAGGCCATCAGAAACGGAAATCCGCTTCAGCCCACTGCCAAGATCAATAGATGATGCACTTGAGGAAATTGAAACGGTTGTTGACAATGTTAAATTAGGAATAGTGATTGCAAAAATAAAGGTTGAAATTTTAAAAAAGACGCCACTATTCTTGTTGGAGATTCTCAAAAAAATGGCAATGTCTTAAAGCCTTTCAAACGGTTATATTCGGACAGAATATTTATCAATCAGAGTGACACACCTCACAAGATCGATAGTATATATAAGCAATTATCTCCTTTGAAATTAATGAAGTCTTAGCGATTCCATCTGCTGTTGGCAGAAAATCCACAAACTCCCATGTAGATTTCCCCGAAAATCTCGTGGGAGCCTCCACAACATCAAAGCCACGTTTCTTGAAAATTAACGAAGCGCGCGGCATATGCCAAGAATGCGTGACGAGATATATTTTTTTTATTCCTTCTTTTGATAGGATGTCAGCAGAATTTTTCGCGTTGAAGAATGTGTTATCAGAGCTTTTTTCTGTCCATCGATTGGTTATTCCGTAGTGATTTTCAAGAACCGAGGACATTATTTCGCCTTCAGATCCGCCTAAGCGCTTCGGATCACCACCTGTTACCAGGATTGGTATTTTTTTCTTTTTGTAAAGGGTGGCACCATAGTGCAACCGAGCAAGAGTATTATCATTAATGATAATTTTTTTATCGTACTCACCAGCTTTTTCATATAATCCACCACCCAAAATAACAATTGCCTGAACTGTATTATCCACAATTGTGATCGGACGTGTTTTCCCCTCCCAAAATCGGGAAAAACAAAATGAAAATGCTGGTGTTGCAAGAACCCAGATCAATATAAAAAAGCAGATCGTTACATATTTTTTGACTTGCTCATTTTTTATAAGGAAATGAAGCAAAAGCACCGCAAGCATAGAGAATGTCAGCGGCATAAGAATTGCAGTCATAAAAACCATACATAATCCCAATTTTTTTAATGCATTCATTTGTAATTCTATTATTTTTCGTGCAAATTTTGACTACCAGCGATGTAACATTCTAAAGCCTGGAACAGCACAAGGGCCTTCAGAAGCCCCTCCCCATAGCAAGATTATCATCGATTTTAATCTGATCACCCCCTACGACACGATCAAAGGAGCAATTCACATCGAATAGATTCGCTTTTCACCAAAAAAAGGTTGCAGAATCAAAACCCAAGCTGCAAGGTCAAGCGCCACGAACGCGATTCCACCGGATGAAAATGCCGGTCATCCACCCCTTGCGCGGCTTCACCGGGCAAGCGCGAGGTGTAATAATAATCAATCGCCGCATCGCGCCGGTTGGACAGGTTAAAGCCTTCCAGTTCCAGCTTGAGGCGCGGACTGATTTTATAGCCGATGCGGCCATTCAGGGTGGCGGTGGCTTGCGAGCGCACGCTGTTGTCTTCAATCAGGGGGCGTGGGCCAAAATAGCGATATTGCAGTGCGCCAAACCAGGGACCGAGATTATCCACTGCCAGCGCCAGACTGGCAACGCCTTCGACCGCGCCCGGTATGCGTTGCCCTACCGCCTGCACATCACGATAGCGCGCCCGGGCGTAAGCCAGGTCAGCATCCACGGTCAGCCAATTGGCAGCGCGCCAATAATTCGACCATTCAAACCCGATGCGGCGGCTGGGTCGCCCGGCTTCGGTGGTACCGGCATCGCCGACAAATACCAGTTCTGAGGCAAAATCGAGCCGATATACAGAAAATGTGCTATTCAAACCGGGCAGCAATTCATTGCGCACGCCCAGTTCCAGCGCGCGCGAGCGCACCAGGCCCGGCACCCGCTCGACCGCATCACCACTCACCGGATCTTGCGCAATGGTGGTACCACGGGCGTCATTGCTATGAAAGCCGCTGGCCGCATTCAAATACACCTCGGTTTTGGCCCATGGCCCGAGGATGATATTGGCCTTGACACTGCCGATGCTGGCGTTGCTGCTGCCACTATTGGCAGGATTGCCAGATTGCACCTTGAAGCGGTAAAAATCTTCGCGCAGCCCCACCACACTACGCAGTTTCGGCTGCCAGGTGGCCTGATGTTCAAAATACAGGCCGATGCTGCTTTCTGTAATATGATCGGCCCGCACGCTGCTCAGGCGCTGTCGTGCCCGGGTGGCGTGCAAGCCGTTAAAGATATTGTCATTCTGGATTTGTAGCCCATACGCAATCGCCGTGGTTGCCCCTGCGCCCTCAAAGCTGCGCCGCTGCCCCAGTTCCAGCGCGCTGGTAACGCGGCGATCGGGTTGACTGAATTGGTCGCCATTGAGCGGATCGTTCAAAAAATAGCTGAAGTTGGAATACAAATCCAGTTGCGAGCGCACCAAATACCCCTGCAAGCGCGTCGCCACGCCGTCGGCATTGTGCTGCCATTGCAAACCCAGGCTATAGCGCGATGCATTGCCACCATCGGTTTGGTCGATGGCGTCAAAACGGCTTTGCAGCAAGCCGGAATCGAGCGCCCGTTGCGGGATTTGGTCAGTAGCGTGCCAACGTGCATGGTAAGCCATGGCCGACAGGGTCAGGCTATTGCCAGCGCTTCCCTGGTGATAGCGTAACACCGCGTTGCGTTTGCGAAAATCATCCCCCACCACAAACGGCCCGTCATTTTTGAACACTTCCAGCGCATACAGCAAATGCCCCGCGCCCAGTTTGGGCGAATCGGCCAGCAAGGTGCGGCGAAAACCGTTTTGCCCCAGCCCAAGGCTGAACAAACCCTGTTCCAGTTGATTTTGATAGCTGATATTCACCGCCC
>JBDLSU010000735.1:0-19993 GCA_039799405.1 Pseudomonadota bacterium
TATCGGTCGCCGTAATCTTTTCCCCCGCCCAAGCATCGGCCTGATCCAGCACCACCAGCGGCCCATCCAGCGCATCTTCCATCAGGAACTCTTGACCCGCCCGGCGTCCAGCCACTTGCGGGCGAGCGGCAAGTCAATCGGGCTTTTCAACCCCGATTACCATGTTCCTTCAAGCACCAGTAAGTCCCTGCCGACAGTTTCCGCATTATAAAATGCACGATATTGAAACAAAAGGATATGCCATAAAATGGCGAAAAATAAGTTAATATGCCGAAGAAATATAATGTTTTTAAAAATATGAGTTGCAAATAAGTTTGATCCAAAATACAATCACTTTTTTATTTTTCACCTTACCATGAAGAACCTGACCAGCAACCTGGAAGGCATGCCCGCATGGGCCGGGTTATTTGACTCTGCCGACAAATTCCAGACCTTTGATGATGTCGATATCCAGATCCAATTGTTTGCCGATGGTGATGCCAGTTGGATGCTATTGAGTCATTACACCAGTGACACCAGCTCCACCGACTACACCTTCCTGCCCGCCAGGGAGGAAGACTTGCCCGAGGCCCGGCGGCATACCTTTGATTTCCTGAAAACCGTCAACTACAGCCTGCCGCAGCTTTTGTCCTGGCTGGAAACCGCACCCTTTGTCGATACCGATATTGCTGATGAAGTAACGGTAGGCAAGATCAGAATTACCCGCAATTATGCCCGTGCGACTGAACAGGTTGCGCACCATGCATCCAGTGCCAATGACCTTACTTTTGAGGAATACGATGAAAAAAATCCAGGTTGAGCGTATCCACCAATCGCAGGGCCGCACCAAGGCCACCATGAGTAAGCCGGAGTTCATGCTTTTTGCTGAACGGGTTGAAGAGATTTTTCAGCAGCAGATTGAAAAGCGGGCCAGCACCAAAAATGGCAATGCGGACGAATTTGAGGTCATCACCGAATGGCTATAAAAATTTTTACCCATAAGGCATTGCGAATTGCCGAACAAGAGCGTGGAAAGATCGGTGAATTGAACCAATTGGTCAGTGAATTTGCCGAATATAAAAGAACGGGCGACCCCGGGCAAATTTTTGGCCGTGACGAACTTTACCATCGACCAGCGGCCGCCTTGGCAGCAGAATTAAAGCATGTTCATCTGCGCGATGAAACGTCTCATCCGGGCTGGTTGCGGGTAGTGCAGTTTCGCCGTACCAGTGATTCCTGCCTCGTTTACTGCCAGGGTGAACACTCGAAAGAAAATTTCCTCATCATGGCAGTATTGCGCTTCGATCCGGTGTCCAAAATTGGTGCGCATCAACGAGCAAACAAAACGACTTTTATGCTGGAGTTAGCCGAGATCGCGGAGGGCTTCCGGAGAATTTATTAACAATGGCAAATCATGCCTCCCAGGCAAAAATGAAAACCAAACTTGATTGCTCAGAAGGTACGCCAAGCGGCCAGGATATCGCGGTTGGGTTTGTCATTGCCGACATATTGCCAATGACAGCCGTACAAGCGATCGAACATGCTCACTCAAAGCTTTCATTTTGCCCACGGTTATGCGATTCTTCCGACGCCAACTCATTCTCAGCTATTTCTTCCAATTTTCGTTTAGCCTTTGCAAGCGTCTGGCTGGTGATTGGATCGTCCCCAACATCAAATTCGTCCAGCAATGGAATACGATTTTTGATGAGCATCCCGAGTGAGCCAGACCACACATTAGGGAAAAATTGTTTAATAAAGAGTTCGAGGATCACCTCCTTGTCCGCAGCCAATTTGAAGATGTTTTTTGCTAGATCCGATATGTGATTTTCTATTTCATCATTGTTAACGGCTGCATTTTGATAATTTGCAAATATTGAACAAGCCTGAGCAATAAACATTAAACGATCATCAGGTGAGATCGCACACCATTCTAAAACCAGATCGGTTGGTGCCTGAAAAAAATGTTCTTCATGTAGGGATGCATAAGGATAAGCCATTAATAAAAGAGCCGATTCGTAACTGCCATCATCATCGGTCTGATAAATATGATCGAGTGTTTTTTTGGTGTGGTACTGAAAAAATGGCTTCAAGTGGTTTCTAGCATTAAATGGAAAATGCGCTCCTTCGTAATCAACCAAGCCTTGCAAAATCAGGTCAATTTTCGCTTCCGCTATTGGTGCCCGTAACGTAAACTCAAGAATCTCATTCAAATGATATTGACGATTCTGATTCGCATCATCTATGCTGCGCCAGTCCAATTTTTGGAAAAAATAGATGCATTGATTTGCCAACTCCTGTTGGTACACATCGCCTTTTTCCTTCGCACCCCAAATAACCATTCCGAGGATATCAATCGCAACCTCTGCACCGCCCGGCTTTTTTTCGATAGATGAAATCAAGGCCATGACCTGTTCTACCGAGAGCGGTGCTGTTGCACCTCCGCATTGCAAATTCAGGAACCGCCAAATCGGTGCCCTGCCTATTTCAATTGCACGTATCAAGCGCCCATACCCAGCGTCATCAAGTGGAACCAATAGTTGTAGATTCGGGAAAAACTCCCCCCAAATCATGTCGTCAACGGCATCGTCTAAAAAAGCAGCGACTGCGTTGGCATCAGTTTTATTCCAGCTATCAATAAGCCCGTTAATAAACCGTAAATCAGGGGAAGCCGGTTTAATTTTGGTGATGACATCCTTAGCTTGCGTGAGTAATACAGGAATATTATTGAAAGTTTGTGCGACACCAGCGGCAAAACTTGGGTTGTTATTGTTTTTACTTTCTTGTAGTAATTCAGGGAGTAGCTTGATGATGGTGTCTGGCTCTTGGCCAGCGAGTTCGCCAAGCTGCCTAAGCTTAGTTTGATATCGTTCATAATTTTTTTCCCAAGAGTTTGGACTCTCATCATCGGTGTCAAACTCAAGTGAGTTCTGAGAAAACACTTCCATCCGAATTCTTTCGGTCAGACTTCGTGGGGCAAGCAAAACCTGTAAGCGTTCAAGCACCACCAACCTATTTCCGGGCATTTTGCTTTTGTCTTTTCGTAAAATTCGCTGAATTGCGGCCAAGCCATCTGGCCAACCATCAATACGATGGAAAGTCTCAGCGACGTTTTTGAGTTGAAAACTTAAATCAACGCCTGTCCATGCCCAAAGGCCACGAAACTTTTCCGCAAAGCGCTGCCGCACTTGTGCGCCTAACTGGGTGGATAACGCGCCAGTGCTAAGTGCAATTGCAATAAATGCCTCGTACCATTCAATTACATCATCGGTGGTCTGTGGTTGCCACCCGTATCCACGCGAATGTGCACCAAAATCAAAGTTACTCGTTGACGTAAAATGGCCAGTTTTTAGCGCAGCCATCATTAGCTCAACACCTATATTGGTCAGAACGTGGTCGTTGCTCTCGACTAACGGCTTAACCATTTTTGCGCGTTGTGCCGCTAATGCAAGGGTGCCGGATAAATGACACCCAAACAGGGCATTTAAGGCGTCCAGCGCGGGATGTTGCTTAGTGCCCGAAACTTCAACACTGGCGAAGCGCAGCAAAATAGCGATGGCTTGATCGAAATACTGCACTTCATAGGCAAGTGATTGTGCGGTTCTAATGAAACGAGCACGATTGAAAGCTTGCGTCGAAATAAACGCGTCATGTTGACACGCCCGGAACAATGCATCGAGTGTGGCCCCCTGATCAACTGGGGCGATATAAGCGAAGATTTGCATGTCATCATTGTTAAGATTGGCAAGGTCGGATAATATACCGCCCGGCTTTAGCCACCCTACAACAATGTCACGTGCTTCTTGATTTGCGTGCAAAAATCCCAAACGATGAGCAAACGACTTTGCGATCCGTGGACGTTCCTTATTGATAAATTTTTGCGAAATGATCAGTTTCGGAATATTTCTCAGCGCACGACCAGCCAGCCGATTGGATATAGCATGTGGTAAAACAGCTTTCCATTTGCCACGCTGCTGCACCAAACCTCGTTTTTGCAATTCACTTACATGGCGACTCAAAGTCAAAATTGAAACCTCTGCTAGTGACGCCAAGTGTGCCAACTCTGAAGTCTCGCTGACATCTTCCGCATCAAATGAGTAGAGCAAACTACAAACCTCAGCACTGCGTAGTAAATTATCGTCCGGTTCATTTTTTTGCTCGAATAGCCGAACAAATAACTCCTCATTTTCCAACTTGCTCAGTTGCCCCTTTTTTTGCGATGTCGCTGCCAACGCGAACGCAACCCGCGCATTGCCACTGGAAAAATCCGCAATTTTGTCTATGTCGATGAGCGTTAATTCTGGATATCGCTGGGCAAGCAACTTCTTTATCAACTCGTCTGATGAAGCTTCAAGCCGATAACACTGCGTTTCTTCAGGTTCATCATCGCGGATGTCATATTCCAAGGTAACAAGGCTAATCTTGCTATTGGGCTGCTTAATTAATTCGGTGAGTTTGTTGTGAGTATCAGCGCCGCAGTTATCGATAATCATCACTGTTGCTGTCGCATCAATGCGAAGCGCTTCAATCATCGAATTCGGCTGTGGCAATGGATTATCTGAGATGTCGGTATAAATGACATTGTTGCGGTCAAGCGCAGCGACTTCTGGCACGATGCGCGCATCAAACAGCGCTTGAACCAGTCGGGTTTTCCCCACGCCAGAAAGTCCGACAATGCGCACCGAGGTTTTCTCTTCACGCAAATCTTTTCGCAGACGAATTATCGCGTCAGCAATCGTAATCGGGTCATTTGAGGACGGTGCAATGATTTTCACTTTGTCATCAAGGAGATATTCGGCCTGAACATCTTCTTCACGATAGGCCCATGGCCCGTAAGGTTTCCACCCATCGATAGCACGGCCTAGTACAAATTTGATCCATATCACGACTGCCGGATGTTGCGCTGTCCAGTCTGCAATTTTTTGCGAGTCATAGAAATCGACGTGTATTTGGCCTGTTAAACCCGCCGCATCAATGCACGCGGTCATGGCGGCCTTACGGCTATTAAGAGCAGTGTCGCTGTGATCGCCTTTTGTGGATGCAATGATGTATGCGCCGGTACATCGGGCCAACTCTGAAATAACGGGCTTGAGCTGACTCTCTGGTGTCATTTCTTTAACGATTCTCGCGTTGGTGAATGCTTTATCTGCTTTTGTTTGAAAAATATTATTAATTCTGGGAATGTAGCCATCTATTTTGACCGCATCTTTGATAGCGACACGAACATCAACGCCACCGTCCTTTGCACGTTGGTCACCACCCCACATCACAGCTTCGGTACTGAGACCTTTTTGCCGTAGCGCTGCCTGACATAGTCGCGCAATAAGTTCTCTGGCTTGCTCGTCATTTAGCAGTTGAATATCACTCTTGGCCACATTCAATATTGGGTGCATATATCAGCTTTGGTGTTAATAGGTGGGATGGATGCAATCGCCAAGTGTAACATCTTGTTAATGCAATTGCGCCTCCATCCCAGTTTGGCGCGATGCCAGTGGCAATTAGTTGGCTGCACCCAGGTTTGAACTGCTTGTGTCAGGATGCAGATAAGCCAGGCGACATGCCATTGTCGCCACAAGCCCATTCGGATAAACTTGAAACAGGCAACTGGTCGCCTCAATCATCCCGACCAAACATCAACCCCAAAGCCAGCGCCTTGATATCCGTCGCCGCAATCTGTTCCCCAGCCCACGCATCGGCCTTATCCAGCACCACCAGCGGCCCATCCAGTGCATCGTCCACCAGCCGCCCGTGCGAACCCTTGACCCGCCCGGCATCGAGCCCAATCACATCCATCAAACTTCTAAAACCCAGCATGCGCTTGCCCAGCCGCCACGCTACCGCCAGCTTGGGGCTGGCGATGGCTGCATCGACCAATAATTCGGCCGGGTCATAGCCCGGCTTGCGGTGGATTTCCACGGTGCGTGCAAAGTCGGGCGCGCGCGCGTCGTCCAGCCAGTAGTAATAGGTGAACCAGCTATGGGCGTCGGCCATTACCACCAGTTCCCCGGCGCGCTCATGATCCAGCCCAAGCGCAGCGCGTTCTTGCCCTGCCCAGACCCCTTCCACCCCCGGCACCTGGGCCAGCAGGGCGCGCACTGGTTCAATCAGGGCCGGGTTGGCGAGGTAGATATGGGCGATCTGGTGGTCGGCCACCGCATAGGCTTGGGACGCCATCGGGTCGAGCAATTCGCCGCCATCCTCCATGCGCACGGTCAGGTAACCGGCCTGGCGCAAAACGCGGTTCAGGTGGACCGGCCGGTCTACCTTGGTAATGCCGTATTCCGATACCAGCACCACGCGCCGCCCGGCTTGCTGCGCATGCTGGATCAATTCTCCCGCCACGCGGTCGATGTCTCGTAAGGATTGCTGTACCGCCGGGTGCGCCAGATCTGGCCCGTGGCGTTGCAAATCGTAATCCAGATGCGGCAGGTAGCACAGCGTCAGGGTCGGGTTTTTCTCGCTGATGGCCAGCTTGGTGGCGTCGGCGATCCATTGGCTGGATTTGATGGTGGTGGCAGGCCCCCAGAACTGGAACAGCGGAAACGGGCCGAGTTTGGCGCTCAAGTGGTCGCGCCATTCCGGCGGCGTAGTATAGCAATCGGGCAGCTTACGCCCGTCAGCCTTGTAGATCGGGCGCGGGGTCGCGCCGTAGTCGTGGCTGGAAGCCATGTTGTACCACCAGAACATATTGGCGCAGGTAAAGCGGGCGTCCCGGGCTTTGCCCGCGTCCCAAATCTTTTCCCCCGCCACCAGCTTGTTGCTCTGCCGCCAAAACCAGATTTCCGCCAGATCGCGAAACAACCAGCCATTGCCGACAATGCCGTGCTGCTGCGGGCTTAAGCCAGTCATGAAGCTGGCTTGCACGCTACAGGTGACGGCGGGGGTCACGGTGTGCAGTGGCAGCACTTTGCCTTTGGTGGCAAAGGCCGACAGATTGGGCGTGAGCTGGCAATGCGGGGCCAGGTGGCGTGGGGTCAGGCCGACGATGTTAAGCAGGAGTAAGGCTTGCATGGTGTAAATTTCTGGCGTGGTTAAGCGTTGGCTCGGGTACGGGACAGGCCCGGTTTGGGCGGCTGGCAAATTGTACGGCTTTGTGTGGCCCAAATGGTGGAATGGGCAGGTTTGTTGCGGCGTAATCTGGTGTGCCGCCACCTTGCCTGTTGATACGAAGTGGCAAAGTGGCGGCCTGGTTTGGCCCGGGCTATCTGGTATTACTGCGTACCGGGGCCTGAGCGCATGGAGCGGCTCAACTGCTGAACGGTGCTTTGTGGGCTGGCTTTTTCGGCCAGGTCACCACGCCCACTGGTGGCAGCAGTTGCTACCTCCGGCGCAGCGCCCACTACCACCGGGCTATTCAAGAAGTTGTACAGCAGTGCGCGCTGCCCGTTGCTCATGTCGCGCGTTATCGGCATGAAGCGGTAATTCTCGAAACTGGCCGGATCAGTCAGCAGCTTGATGATGTTGGGATAGGAGCGTACCTGCTGTTCGTCATCCAGCCGCAGCCAGTTGTCCATGCACGGTGCCATGGCATGCCAGTTGGCCATGACATAGGTGTAGACGTTGTCCCAGTTCGGTTCCTTATTCCCAATATCACTTTCGGCCGGCAGCACGCGCTGGTAAGCATAGGTGAATTTCAGGGGCGAGAATGCGTTGCCCAGCGGCAGAACCGGACTGTCACCGGTTTGGAACACCCAGCCGATAACTTCCGGGGCTGCGCTCTGCAATGCAAAACTGGCCTGCCCGCTGCTGTCGGTTTTCGCGCTGATGGCGGTGGCCTGGGTGGCATTCATATCGGACATGGTGACCGTCACCCCAGCGCCGACCGGCACGCCGCGTTGATACACTTGCACCGCCAGGCTGGCGGCTTCGCCCTGGTTGACATACAGATTCGGCTGCAATGGTACCGCGCGCAGCACGTCTTCTTCCAAATAGCGGGTGCCATCGGCTGCGGTAATCGCCAAATTCATGCCGGCGATTTGTTTCACGGTGTCGCCGTCCAGTTCAATATCGATGATGCCGGAAGTAGCTTCAAAGGCGGCGCGGTCATATTTGCTAAAGTCAATCGTGGCAATTTGCGCGACTGCAACCGCTGGCGGGGGATCGCTGGCAGTCAGGGTGAGCGTGCCCAGATCGATTTTGTCGGTGGCGCGGTCGCTGCAGGGAATGGTGTTGGAAAAATCGAGCGCAATGCCCTTGCTGGTGGCGCGCGCAAATGCAGTGGCAACTACCGGGCCGTGCAGGGCCGGTGGTTTTTGTCCTGGCACCCGGGCCATGGTGGCGATCAGGGCGCGATCTGAAGGCTCGGTCATGGCATCCTGGCGTCGCCACAGGCCGACCGTGCCGACCACCAGAGAGCGCGCCGGGTTGGGCTGGAAGCCACCGGCATTGAGCTGGGCCTGCAGCGCACTGGCGGCGTTGCCAGCGGTGCTGTTGGTCAGGGTGGGGTCGTTGTAATACACGGTGCGGTAGGTGACAAAGCGTACCATCACGCCCAAGACATCGGGATCGCTCATATTGGCCTGCAGTTGCTGCAATACCCTGGAGTCGTGGGCATCAATCTGCAAGCCCTGGTCTTTGGCAAAGCCGGTTTGCCACATCACCGAAGCGACTCCGGCAATCATATCGTTGCTGGGATTGGCATTGAAATTGATGAAGCGATCACTAAAGCGCGTGATGCGCTTGCCATAGATGCGGCAGCCGCCCTGAATGCCAAAGCTCATGTCGTCGAAAAATAGTTGCGATGACAAAGCGCCATACGGCTCGCAATCGATCAGCATGCCGGTAAAGCCGACTGGTGCGGTGGCAAAGGTATCGCTGGTATCAAGCCCCGCCCCCAAATCAACGCCCGTAATGTAGGTATTGTAAAAAGGGCAGCGATAACTACCATCCGGATTCCAATTCCCACTACTGTTGACCTCGGCAATCGCTGCTTTCCGAAAGTCTCGCGCCTGGGTTTCGGTGAGAACCTGCTGGCTATAGATGTCCGAATCGCAATCGATCTCATCGTAGGTGGCAGGCGGTGGCGTTTGACCGGGCGGATATTGCGTGGGGTCAGTCGCGTAATTATTGGTCGTGACCGGATCCCAGGCCACTTCGCCACGGAAATACACGCGTGGAAATTCCAGAATACTCATGGTGCGACTCCTTCAGACTTGGTGGCGATGTAGGTAAAGGCAGGGCCGGAAACCTGGCCGTCGGCCAGCGGGGTAGACAGTGCCTTGATCGAGGCCATGCGCAGATCGAACATGGCACGCACGGCGATGCCAAGGCCACCGGTTACGCCACGGAAAGCGCCAATCAGGGCATCCACCATGGCGCTGTAGGCCTGGTTGCAATCGGCCTGGGCTTGTTGCGCTGCCAGGGAATCATTGGAAAAATCGTGCAATTCCGGATCGCTGATGGCCGGGTACACAGCGTTCCAGTCCAGACCAAGCGAACCCTTCCAGGCATAGCCGACCGGATTCGGGTCTTTGGTCAACACCTGATTACGCTGCATTTCCCAAAAACGGTAGTAATGCGCCAGCTCGTTTTCAAAGGTCAGCGGGCTGCCCTGGCCGGACGGGCTGACTGGCGTGCCCTCACCTTCGGAAACAATCTGCGTGATCGCATTGTGGGCATCGGCATAGTTATTCACCGCAAAAATCTGACCGGGGAAGAATTGCGCATCGTCAATCTGGCGGTTGTTGGCAATCCAGGCAGAAGCGGGCAAAGCCGCGAGCGCCTGATCGAGCAGCTCATAGTATTCGCCGATGGTAATGCCGGTATCCAGCCCGGCCGCCATCAAAGTGGGCGGATTGATTGGTTCAGACGGTTCTTCAATCGCCATACCCTGCGCCATGGCGTCAGGCGAAAACGGCAGCAGGTGTATCACCAGGTTGCCACCGATATCGGCTGGCAAATGGCCGGGATAGCTGGGCGGATTGATCGATACCGTGCCACCAATCGCGTTCATGATGTTGCAAACCAGGCACATGTGAATCATCTCTTGCCCGACAATGCCATTCAGGCGCTGCATGGCCGGGGCATTGCTGCCGGGCAAAATGGTCATTTTGGCGTAGAGATAGGGGGGAAGGGTGGAAAATTCGATATCGATGGCAGTTTGCACTGCGTTTTGCACATCGGTAACAGACCCGGGGGCCTGCCATTTAAGTTTAATCATAGAAACCTCGCGGATGGGACTTCAAACTGACGGATACCATGCATGACTGTGCAACAGACCACACCGCCCGGCCTGACCCGGAACCTTGGTGCAAATGGTACGAACGGTACGAACGGTGCGATCTGGCTCTTGTTAAATTGGGTTGACGGCGACATGATTCTACCGATCTGGCGGCTTAAGGTAAGTAACATTATTAAAGACGCGGCAAAAAGATGTGTAAAAAATACACTCGACGCAAAGATACTGCAAAACCATTGCCTGCACCACTTTCCTGATACATTATTCCCGGTTTGATTATGAACAGTTCTATACTGCTATCCGAAGCAGGCTGAGCAAGTGCCGATACCTTGTGCCGCATTCGACAGCGCCCATGCAACGCTCCAGCGCCCAAGCTAATGAAGGAATGAATCGTGAAACTGGCTAATCTGAAGCAACTTTCTCATCCCGCCAGCCGCCTTGGCTGGCAGCAGCAACAAGTGCTGGTCGATTTTTCCTTTCCGGTAGTATTTACGCGCCATGCCTTTGATCCGGCCAACCCGGATTTTCGCGATGTACTCACCCTGCGCGAACCAAACCGCCGCCACCGGGTGGCGATTTTTCTGGATAGCGGGGTGGCGCAAGCGATGCCGGGTTTATTGGGGCAAATCCAGAACTATATTGCACACCATGCTGATGCGATTGAACTGGTGGGTGACGTGGTGCTGTTGCCCGGCGGTGAAGCCTGTAAAAACGATCCCTTATTGGTGCAGCGTTTGCTGGAAGCCTTGTCGCAACGCGCGATTGATCGCCATTCCTATTCGGTAGCGATTGGCGGCGGCGCGATTCTGGATGCGGTCGGTTATGCCTCGGCCATTTTCCATCGCGGGGTGCGCCACATCCGCTTTCCTACTACCGTGCTGGCGCAGGATGATTCCGGCGTCGGCGTCAAAAATGCGGTCAACTGGCAAGGCCAAAAAAACCTGATCGGCACCTTTGCGCCACCGTGGGCGGTGTTGAATGATGCAGCATTCATCGACATCTTGCCGCCGCGCGAAAAACGCGCCGGGTTGGCTGAAGCGGTGAAAGTGGCCTTGATTCGCGACCGCGCCTTTTTCTTGCTGATGGAACGCCAGATCGACGCGCTGGCGCAATTTGAACCCGATACCATGCAGGCGGTGATTGCGCGCTCGGCCAGCTTGCACATGCACCAGATCGCGCATGGCGGTGACCCGTTTGAAAGCGGATCGGCGCGACCGCTGGATTATGGCCACTGGGTGGCGCACAAGCTGGAGCGCTTGACCGCACATGCGCTCTCGCATGGCGAAGCGGTGGCGATTGGCTTGGTGCTGGATGCGCGCTATTCGGTGCTGGCGGGTCTGTTGCCTGCGGGCGATGAAATGCGCATCGTGCGCCTGCTGACGCGGCTGGGTTTTACCTTGTGGCATGAACAATTGCTGGCGGTGGATGCCCATGGTGAATCGCTATTGCTGCAAGGCTTGCGCGAATTTCGCGAGCATTTGGGCGGCGACTTGTGCATTACCTTGCTCTCGGCCTTGGGCAGTGGGGTGGAAGTACACCAGATCGAGCCGCTACTGGTGCAGCAGGCCATAGGCTGGATGCAGGCACTGGCGGCAAGGCCATCCGCTGCTTTACCGATCCGGGCCTGACATGCAATTAAGCACCCGTTTGAGTACGCAGTTGACAGCAGCAACGGAGGGCGTTCATCTCACCTATTGCACCAATATTCACGCGGGTGAAAGCTGGGCTGAAATCAGCGCCAGTCTGGATCAAACCATTCCGTCGATTAAAGCAGCACTGGCCTTGCCTGCGGCTACGCCATTTGGCATCGGTTTGCGCCTGTCAGCCCAGGCTGCATTCAGCCTGATCGAACCGGCTACCCTGCAAGCGTTTCAGGCGCAACTGGCGCGGCTGGGGGCATATGTGTTTACCATCAACGCCTTTCCGTATGGGCCGTTTCATGGCGTTAGCGTCAAAGAAAACGTGTATTTGCCGGATTGGCGCGCGCCAGAACGGCTGGACTATAGCGAAACCTGCGCGCGCATTCTGGCACAATTGCTGCCGCCGGGTGTGGCGGGCAGTATTTCCACGGTGCCGGGCGCGTTCAAGTTGTCAGCGCAAGATGGGCAGGCCGGATCAAGCGCCAGCGTGAGCGCCATCGTGCGCAATTTGCTCGATGCAGTGGTAATGCTGGCGCGGCTGGAACAAAGCAGCGGCAAATGTATCACGCTGGCGCTGGAGCCGGAGCCGTGCTGCTTTCTGGAAACGGTACAAGAAACCTGTGATTTTTTCCGCCAGCATCTGTGGGCCGATGCGGCCGTGGCACAGGTGGCGCAGGCTTGCAACAGCAGCTTGCCGGATGCGGCTGACCTGATACGTCGTCATCTGGGCGTATGCTACGATGTCTGCCACGCGGCGGTGGAGTTTGAAGACCCGCAAGCCAGTGTGCAAAGCTTGCTCGATTGCGGTATCGGCATTGCCAAAATCCAGCTTTCCTGCGCCTTACGCATTGCCAGCATGCAGGCGGCACTGCTGCCAGCCCTACAGCGCTTTGACGATGGCGTGTATTTGCACCAGACCGTGGTGCGGCAAAACGATGGCAGCTTGCTGCGTTTTGTCGATTTGCCACAGGCGCTGGCGGCGTTTGTGGCCGGTGGCGCGCGTGGGGAATGGCGGATTCATTGCCATGTGCCGATTTTTTGGCAAGCGGATGAGCTGGCAGATGCCAAACCCGGTGCCAGCGTGCTTGATTCCACCCTGCCCGATTTGCGCGCGGTGCTGCAAATGCTGCGTCAAAGGTCGGTCAGCCCACATCTGGAAGTGGAAACCTATACCTGGGACGTATTACCCGCGCATCTGAAAACCGAATCCAAAGCCGCCGCCATCAGCCGCGAGCTGGCGTTTATTTTGAGGGAGTTGCAAGCATGAACAGCAGTGTAGCGCTTGGCGGCAGTGGCAAAATCGGCATCTTGCTGCGGCTGGGCCGGGTCTCGAATTTACCCACCGTGTGGAGCAATGTGCTGGCCGGGGTGTTGTTGGCAAAACCGGACGCCTCGCTATTCACCCTGCTGCAATTGTGCTGGGCGGTGTCGGCGTTTTACATCGGCGGCATGTATTTGAACGATGCATTTGATCGCGAAATTGACGCGCGCGAACGCCCGACCCGGCCGATTCCATCCGGCGCGATCAGCGCCGCCAGCGTGTTTGGCATCGGCTTTGGTTTGCTGGGCGCGGGCATGTTGTTGCTGCTGCCATTTGGCGCGCGCGCCATGCTGTATGGTGCGGCATTGGTCGCCACCATTTTGCTGTACAACACCTGGCACAAGGGCAACCCGGCCAGCCCCTTGATCATGGGTTTGTGCCGCGCCCTGGTCTACCTGAGCGCCGCCATTGCCGTCAATGCCACAGGCCCGCAAACGGTTTGGCTGGCGGCGCTGGCGTTGTTTGCCCATGTGATCGGCCTGACCTATGCCGCCAAGCAAGAAAGCCTGGATCGCATCACGCGCCTGTGGCCGCTGGCGATTCTGGCCTTGCCGTTGTTGCTGCTTGGCCCGGGTGTGTGGCAGCAAGCCAGCGTGTTGGGCTTGCTGATGTTGCTGGCAGTAGCACTGGCCGATGCTGTGGCGCTGCGCCTGCTGGTCAAACGCAGCCGCCCCGGTGCCGTACCGCGTGCGGTGGCGCAATTGATTGCCGCGATTGCGCTGGTGGATGGCCTGGCGCTGGCAGCCAATGGCGCGCCCTGGTGGGCCTTGCTGGCCTGCGTGCTGGCCTGGGCGCTGACCCGGGTGTTTCAGCGGGTAATCCCTGGCACCTGAGCAAATATTGCAGACATTGTCCCTGAACCCTGTTTGGAACCCGAAACCATGAATAGCGCCGCACCACCTGATCAAGCCGATTCAGCATTGTCAGCATTGTCAGCTTCTTCAGCCCCGCCCGTCGCAGCAGCATCGACCGACCCGCTACCCACCCTGCTGGGCTGGGTCGCGCGCCATACCACGCCCGCCGCGCTGGACTGGCTGCAGCAGCAAATCAACCAAATCCGCCAATCTGACAATGACAACACCTTGTTCAAGGCCCTCGGCATGGCTGCGCGCAAATTGGGCAAGGCTGATCTGGCCTTGAGTGCGCAAGACCTGGCCCAAGCCTGTCTGCTGCGCCCCGGCTTTGATCCTTCCGGCTGGAGCGTTGATCTGGCGGCACGGGTGGCGTTGATTTTGGCCAGTTTCAACGGCAATGCTGCGCAATTTGCGGCGCGCCTCGACCGCCTGGCCGATAGTGGCGAGATTAATGAACTGATCGCCCTGTATAGCGGCTTCGCGCTGTACCCGCTCGGGCCAGAAATTGAACCACGCGCACGCGAAGCCATCCGTTCCAGCATGCGTCCGATTTTCGATGCCATGGCGCTGTGTAACCCCTACCCGATGCAACAATTTGATCAGGCCGCCTGGAACCAGATGATCGTCAAAACTTTTTTTCTCGATTCACCGCTGTGGCCGGTTCAGGGCGTGGTGCAGCGCGCCAACCCGGATTTATCGCGTATTTTGATCGATCTGGCGCATGAACGCTGGGCCGCCGCGCGCCCGATCAGCCCGGAACTGTGGCGCTGCGTGGCGCTGCATCCGGGGCCGGATGGCCTGGCCGCGTTGCAACGGGTGCTGGACACGGGCAGTGAGCCGGAACAACTGGCTGTGGCATTGGCGTTGCAAGCGAGCCATGATCCGGCATGCGCGCCCTTGCAAGCGCAATGCGCAGCCAATGGCCTGAGCGCGCGCGCCAGCAAACAAGGCTGGCCGCAACTGATGCAACACTGGGCGGGCTGGGCTGATTGACGCGCCAGGCCCAATTAGCCCCTTACCCCCTTATCCGGTTAAACGATTACCCAGCCAGGCATTTCACCCTAAAACATAAACAGGAGAACCCCATGTACCAACAAAACGCGCAACATCAACAATGGCTGGAAGCCGGTATCGCCGCCCTCGACGCCGCCGCTGGCACCATCCACATTCAACGCGGTGAAGACCTGTTCCTCACCGCGGCCAAAAACATCCCGCCCCCGGTGATTGCCACGGTAGCGCATGTGGTCCACGGCAAAGGCATGGCCGGTTCGGCCCAGGTGCGCAAGGCACCAGTGCAAACCTGCAATCTGCAAGACGACAACAGCGGCAATATCCGCCCCGGTGCCAAAGCCGTCGGTGCCCAGGCCGCGATTGCCATTCCTTTGCTCAATGCGGCGGGCGAAGTATTGGCGGTAGCCGGATTTGCCTGGCAAAAAGAAGGTGACCCGGCCGAGTGGGTTGCGCAAGCACCGTTCAGCACCATGCTGGCCGAATTTAACGCCAGCTTGCAAGCATGAGCCAAACTGGCAACGACACCCGGGCCGACAAGGCAGATGACAGCCCGGTTTGCAAACAGATGGCGGGTCAGTTTATACCCGTCATCAACCGCAACCGCTGCGAAGGCAAGGCCGCTTGCGTGCCAGTGTGCCCGTATGGCGTGCTCGGCACCCGCAAGTTTGAACGGGCCGAATTGCCGGGTTTAAGCCTGGTCGGCATGCTCAAAGCCTGGGTGCATGGCGGAGTGCAGGCCGAATTGCTGCGGCCCGATTTGTGCCAGGCTTGTGGTTTGTGCGTGCAAGCTTGTCCGGAGAAGGCGATTACGCTGGTGCGCTCGGCTTGATGGACAGCTCTTTCCGTCAAGTGGGCTGGAAACAATGGTTGCGCCGCTGAGCGGGTGGCGTGTACCTTCGGTTTATTCGCTTGCCTTCGACACCGGGATGCTTATTTTGATGCTGGTGCCCTCGCCTGGGGATGACACAATCTCAAATCGTCCGGCCAGCGCCAACACCCGCTCACGCATGCCAAGCAAGCCGATGCCGGGCGCGTGATCGGGCGAGGCCGGGTCAAAACCACGGCCATCGTCGCGTACTTCCAGCCGGACGTAATCGGCTTCATAACTCAGCAATACCGCAATCAATTTTGCGCCGCTGTGGCGCAGGGCATTGGTCACCGCTTCCTGGGCGATGCGAAACAGCGTCAGTTCCAGTGTCGCCTGCAGCTCGATCAGTTGGCCGTGTTGCTCCACCTCGACCTTGATGGCAGTGCCGACCGTCAAACGGGGCAGATCGCGCCGTAGCGCGTTGACCAGATCGATTGGCGGCAACTGGTTTTTCTTGTTGCGTAATTGCTTGAGCAGGTGGCGGGTTTGGGTGATGCCGTCGCGTGCCAGTTCGATGGCGCGGTCCAGATAGGGCAAGCCTGCATGCTGGGGTGGGGACGCATCGTCCGGATTATTTTGATACGGGCTGGCGCTCTGGTTGGCCCCCTCGGCTTCCAGCACTTCGCGTGCGGTGTCGAGTTGCAGCAAGATGCCGGTCATGGTTTGCGACAGGTTGTCGTGCAGATCGAGGGAAATTTGCTGGCGTTCGGCCTGGATCAGCTTGGCTTGCGCCTCCTTCAGATAGTGCAGGGTATCGGCCAGTTCTTCGTGCGACTGGATCAGTTCCTGGTGCGATTGCGCCAGTTCGCTGTGCGCGGCCGAATTGGACAGGGCGATGGCAAAATAGCTGGCCAGCACGCGCAGAAATTCCAGTTGTTCCTTGCTGTAGGCATTGACTTGCGCGCTTTGTACCGAGAGGCAGCCGATCACGCTTTGCTCGGCCAGCAGCGGCAGATAGACGATGGTTTCCATCGCTTTGCCGGTGTTGGGAGCCAGGATTTCATCGACATAGTGCAACAAATCCGGATTTTTTTCCACGATCAGTTCATGCTTTTGCCGCACGCACCACACCGCCGGGCGGTTATAGTCGCTCAGTGCGATACGGGCTTTGGGCAGGCGTTGCTGGTGTTCGATAATGTAGACCAGTTCGATATGGCTTTGCTGCGGGTCGAGAATGCCGATTAAAAACACCTCGGCGTCAAGCCGGGCGATGACCTGGTGGTGGATTTGCTCAAACGCCTGTTCGGTGTCGAGCGTGGCGGTCAGTTCGCGCCCGATTTCGGCCAGATTGACAATGTCGGCGGTGCGGGCATCGATCAGGCTTTGCAATTTGCGCGCCTTGGCATCGAGCCGCGCCACGCGCCAGCGAAAATAGCCGTGCAGTGCGCTGCCCAACAGCAGCAGCGCCAGGAGTCCAAACCACCAGGTTTGCCACCAGGTGGGCAAGACCTTGACCGGAATCGACAATTCATGGCTGCTCCAGTCGCCCAGACGATTGCTGCCACGCACTTGCAAGCGGTATTGCCCCGGCCACAAATTGCCATAGGCGGCGCTACGGTGTTCGGCGTCGGCCTTAATCCAGTCATGGTCATAGCCCTGCAGGCGATACTGGTAGCGGTTTTTTCCGGGATCGGCATAGTCCAGCGCGGCAAATTCAATCGCAAAATTGCGCTGACCTGGCTGCAGCGTCAGGCCAGCCTGCTGGCCTGCCCGGGCCTGTTTGAAGGGCAGGGTTTCGCCATTGATTTTGAGTTCGGTCGCCACCAGTGGCGGCAAGTAGCTGGGCCTTTGGTAGCGGCTTGGGTCGATGATGGCAACGCCCTTGGTGCCGCCAAACAGCAGCAAGCCATCACGGGTGCTGCCATAGGAGGCAATCCAGGTCGGGCCAAGATCCATGCCATCGGCCAGACTGAGGCGGCTGGCGCGCATTTTGGGCACGCTCGCACCCTGGTTTTGCGCCGATCTGGCCGCGCCCGGCTTGGCCTGATCCGGTTCCAGCACCATGTCTTCAGTCCAGATGCGCCCGGCCCGGTCTTCCAGAATATTGGCACCGGCTTCCCGCCCGGGTTCGCCCAGCAGGGTGCTGATATGCTCGAAGCGCGCCACTTTGCCATCCCAGCTTTGCAAGCGCTCCAGCCCCTTGTCAGTACTCAACCACAGGCGACCACGGCTATCAAACAGCAGGCCAACGATATAGTCAGAAGGCAGGCCACCTGCGCGCTGCGGTTCAGCCGGAATCGCTATCAACCCATTCTGCCCGGGTTGATACAGCCACAAACCGTTATTGCTGCCGATCCAGATCCGGCCCTGCGCATCTTCCGCCAACGCATTCACGCTGCTTTGCATCGGCTTGCCTTGCGCATCGGTCAGCATCTCGAAGCGGCCCTGCTGCCAGCGCCCCAGGCCAGCCAGACTACCGATCCAAAGACTGCCATCGCGCCCGCTCAAAAAGCGCCGTACCCGCAAATTGGCCAAAGCCGGTAGTGCCTGCCACTCGCTGGTGCCAGAGGCCAGCCGCAGCACACCCGCGCGCCGGGTGCCAGCCCAGATGGCACCATCGGGTGTCTGGGTCAGGGCGGTAACGGTGGCGTCGGGCAGTGTTCCGGCCAGGCGCGGCCCGACCTTGCTTGCCAGCCGGTAGCCACCAATCAGGCCACGCTGGCGGTCAATAATATCAATGCCATTGCCATTGGTGCCAAACAGCAAGCGCCCATCGGCCAGTTCCAGCATCGCCCGAATGTCCGGATGACTCAAGCCCCGGGTCTGGCGCGGACTATGCCGTAGCAAGCGCAGCGCATGGTTATTCACATCCATGCGCTGCAAACCCGCGCCCCAGGTGCCAACCCAGAGCCAGCCGCTGCGATCGAGCAGCATCGGCTTGACATCATCCAGCGCCAGGCTGCTGGGCAGGGTATTGTCATGACGCAAAATCTGCTGCACCTGACCATCGCTGGCGTTCAATACATGAATCCCGCCGCCAAACGTCGCCAGCCAGATTTGTCCGGGATTGACTTGCACAATTTTGTGTACCCACGGGTGGCTCAGTTGTGACGGGGCAATCCAGGTAATGTGTGGTGGGTCCGGGTTGGCAGGCTTGGGGAAATTGCCAGCGGCCGGGGCCGCACCCGGCATCAGCCACCCGGCCCCATGTTCGCGCGTGCCCAGCCACAGCTTGCCATCTTGCGCCTGAAACAGGGTTTGCACATCCATGCCGCGCAAAATGGTTTCAAAGCGCTTGCCGTCCCGCGTCAGCCGTTGCAAGCCGCTATTGCCGCCTGCCCACAAACGCCCGGCCTTGTCCCACAACAGGCAATGCACTTTGTCGTCCATCAGGCTGTCCGGGTTACTGTCATGCCGCAACTGGCGCAGTGTCTGGCCGGGCTGCGCCAACTGGTGCAGGCCCTGATCGCTGGCAATCCAGATCGCGCCCTGCGCATCTTCCACCAGGTCACGGATCAATTTGCCTGCCAGCGCATCCTTGCGTTTGACGTCGTATGGCAAGTGCTCGAAGCGTTCGCTGGCCGGGTCGAACACCGAGACCCCGTCGGCCAGCGTGCCTACCCAAATCCGCCCATCCCTGGCAGCCAGCAAGGCATTCACATAATTACCTGCCAGCGAATGCGGATCACCGGCCTTGTGCTCAAACTTGCGCAAACGGTAGCCGTCGTAGCGCAGCAAACCTTGCTGGGTGCCGATCCAGATAAAGCCATGCACATCTTGCGCCAGCGCGGTAATGGGGTGGTTGTTGAGCGATTCGGCATCGCTGACTTGTTCGAATTGCGGTTCGGTGAAGGGGAAGTCGGGCCGGGTGGGTGTGGTTCTGGCCGCTGTCTCTGCCATACCAGTCAATGGCAGGCCAATTGCCAGCCATACCAGCACCCATTGTATGGCTTGTAGCAAAGTCTTCATACTTTTTCAGTTTTGTGTGATGAGTGCTTGAATTCTGAGTCGATCTATTTGAAAGCGCAATATAAAATCAACGAGCGTTGATTTTATCGCCGAAAGCTCATCAAAAATGGGAAATAATCAACGAGCGTTGACTTTTTTCTGGCAAAATCGAAGACCTACCCGGTTTAATGCACCTTCAAACCGGATCGGGCAGCGTCAATTTCAGCACATGCCCTTCCAGCGCCACCGTCTCGCCGC
>JBDLSU010000736.1:0-2506 GCA_039799405.1 Pseudomonadota bacterium
CCAGCGGGGTGCCAATGATCGGGCCATAAGTGCCATCGCTGCGCTCGCCATAGTGGTTATACGCACCAAAGGCTTGTACCGGCACCAGCGACTGCCCTTCCGGCGCACTGCCCTCCCCCTGTTTGACGATTTCGTTAATCCCGGCCCTGGCCGATGTCAGACAGGTGACTTCGATTGGCTTGCCGCCAAATTTGCCAAGATAAATATCGGTGCGCTGGCGTCCGGCCGGGTTGGCTTCAAACAGCGGGGTGCTGCCGCTATAGCTTTCCATGCCCTGCACCAGTGCTTCGTACAGTTGGGCGATGGTGCTGTAATTGTCGCCTTGTGCGGGCGCATGGGCCGGGGCCGGTTCTTCAATCGCCACAAACACGTTTTCAAACACGTCCGGGCTGGCGCGGTACAGGCCGATATACGGCGTGGTGCTGGTATTGGCGTGCGGCAAATAGCAGGGATAGGTGGGCACCACATCGCCCGTCAGCTTGGGCAAGCCGCCCAGTGCCACCAGCGTATTGGCGGCCTGGTTAAGGTGGAACATTTCTTCCATTACCACGCTGCGCAGGGCCTGGTAGGCTTTGGAATCGACTTCGCTGATCGAATACAGCGCCGTCAAATACGTGGGAATGGTGGTGAATTCGACTTGAATTGCCAACTGTGCGGCCTGTTGCAATTGCAAGCGATCATCGTGGATACTGCACATGCGCGAAAACAAACCTTGCGCAGCGCTACCAGCCTTCGAGGTTGTCATTGGATCTCCTTTACCTGGTTCCGGGGACGATGCAGGGAAGACCCTGCGCGGAAGCTCATTTTAGGAGGATCGCGGCAAAAGAGACCAAGTTATCGATGTAAAAAGGCAAATATCAGGTATCTTTGCAAATGTTACGTTAAAAAATGGCGACATTTAATTCTCAATCGAAACAATGCCTGAGCACAACAACCATGCAAAACCACCCGGAAATTGATCATTCCCCGGGTGCGAGGGTCGGGCCAATACCGCCCCGCCGCTTTCAGGCGCTTGCGCCATTAGCCCATTAACCGATTACGCCATGACCACATTTTCCAGGGTGAACTGGAATGGCGTGCCCGAGAGGCCAGGGCCACCGCCGGTCATCACAATATCGGCACTGGACACACCCAGCAAAGACAGTTGGGTATTGACGTTGGCAATAATGGCTGAATCCATGACATCGCCTTGATTTACCTGTGATACCACACCAATCCAGATGGTCGGATTGAATCGAAATGCCGCTATTTGGCCCGGGGAGAGCGAAGTTTTGGTGGCCAATAATTTGCCGTCCCGGTATATGCTGGCGTTGATTGCGCCACTTGCCAGTTGGTTCACCACCTGGGTTTCACTGGCGCTGGTAGCCGCGCCCGAATACGACAACCGGGTGCCCGAGGTAGTCTGGGCAAGCTGAAACTGTTGACCCGGGTTGGCCTCCAGTTTTGGGGTGAAATTACCCCAACTGTCGCTGGCCCCCACCTGCATTGACATCGGATAAGTAAAGGGATGGTTATCACCCATGCCACCGTTTTCAATCACTTGCCAGGCAACCGCCAGTTCATTGCCCGTGTCGGCCAGATTCTTTTGAAAGATCACGACGCGCGACGCGTTGGCATCATTTGAATGATTGATAAAGTTCAGTTTAATGTCGGTCATTTGATATCTCCAGGCTTAAAAGTGTCAGGGTGAAGTCACAAGCGCAACCGTCTTATCGTGCCAACCAAAGTACCGTCCCGCCCTCGTTATCGGTTTCGGTCACATCCTGATCAATCGATACCCCATTGACCGGATCAGCCACACCGGATTGCACCATTTGATAACCCCGGTTGGGAATTGACGGCACATTGCTTAATGATTGCCAGTAATGCTGGAACGGCAAATCGTAGAGCTGATTTCCGCTCAGGCCACAATTGGCACCGACATAAATGCCGGGCACATAACCCGCTTGCGCAACGGCATCATACCAGTTAGTGCAATAGTCGATAATCGCTTGCGAACTGGTACCACTGGCCACGCCTTCCAGATCAAGCCAGACATTCACCCCCGGCGGAAAGCCGATGGCCTGGGCATTGGTGGCAGCATTACTGCCATAACTACTGCCCAGTGCTGCCGTCGGCACCCAGCCCTCGGCAGAGACATGCTGCACCGGCATCAAGGCCAAACCGCCATTCAAAATATTATTGGCTTCGGCCGGGCTTAGATCGCCCGATGCCTGAGGCGTGCCACGAGAGAGGTAACGCAAACAAAAATGATAGCCCTCACTGACAAAGGCCTGGGCGGTTGCCAGCGTTATGACGGTATTTGCATCAAAGCCGAGCGATTGAGCCGGCGCACCCTGTACAGTGCCTGCTAGCGTGGTCATGATGAGATACTCCTTTCAAAGAATTCATGGAATCATTGCATGGAGACTCATTCTAAAGTGATGGCAGACTAAAAATTCAACACACCCGGCACGCTCAGGTATCTTTCTGTGGCTGCAGGCGGGGGCAGCAGGTAACAATCTTT
>JBDLSU010000737.1:0-3208 GCA_039799405.1 Pseudomonadota bacterium
AACCTCGGGCCGCCCGGGCCGGCCAGCACGGCCCGGGTTGTGCCCCGGCTTTCAGCACCAGCAATGCAGCAGCACCAATCAAAGCATCACCCCATTTCGCCCGAAAAAAATACCCGATAACACTTACACCACCACGCAACCATGTCGCCTTCCAGCACCTCACCCGGCTTTGGTCTGGGCCTTCGCACCACCCACTACCATGAAATTCTGGCCGCACGCCAGCGCGTGGACTGGTTTGAAATTCTGTCTGAAAACTATATGGTGCCCGGCGGCCGTCCGCTGGCGATGCTGGACGCGATTCGGGCCGATTATCCGATGGTGATGCACGGCGTATCGATGTCGATAGGCACGCCGCAAGGGCCGACGGATGAATATTTGCAGCAACTGAAAAAACTGATGCAGCGCATTCAACCACGCTGGGTGTCAGACCACCTGTGCTGGACCGGTGTGCATGGCAAGAATATGCATGATCTTTACCCGCTGCCGTATACCGAAGAAAGCATTGCCGTGATTGTGCAAAACGTGCGCCGGGTGCAAGACGCTTTGGGGCGGCAGTTGGTGCTGGAAAATGTCTCCAGCTATCTGAGTTTTGCCAGCGACAGCATGCCGGAATGGGAGTTTGTGGCGGCGATTGCCGAACAATCGGACAGCCTGATTTTGCTGGACGTGAACAATATCTACGTCAGCAGCGTGAATCATGGTTTTGATCCGCTCACTTACCTGAACGCGATACCGCGCCAACGGGTGCAGCAAATTCACTTGGCCGGGCACCACAACCACGGCCACTACATTATTGATACGCACGACCACCCGGTGGCTGATCCGGTTTGGGATTTATATGCCGCCGCGCTACGGCGCTTTGGCCCGGTCGCCAGCATGATCGAACGCGACGATAATATTCCACCGCTGGCCGAGCTGATTGCTGAACTGGACATTGCGCGCCGCATTGCCACCGAAGTTGCGGCTGAGGTTGCATACCAAGCCCGCGTAACACATGGCACCCCCACAGAACCAATGCAGGAGCTGGCAGCATGAACCACCAAAGCAGCCCCGCCACACCGCTGGCACTGGCCCCCTTGCAGCAAGTATTTCAGGATTTTGTCCTCGGTAACCAGGATGAAGCCGCCATGTTGCCGCACATTGCCGAGGGCCATGGTTTGTCCGGCCCCGAGCGTTTGTCGATTTACAGCAATGCCTACCGGGTGCGGCTGCGCGATGCGCTGTCCGAAGCGTTTGACAAAACCCACCGCTATCTGGGCGATGAACTGTTTTATCAGGCCAGTGCCGCCTACATTGCACAAAACCCGTCACCTTTTGCCAATTTGCGCTGGTATGGCACCTCGTTTCCGGCATTTTTGGCGCAGTATTTGCCCGAACATCCGGCAGTGGCAGAACTGGCAGCATTTGAATGGCAATTAAGCCTGGCCTTTGATGCGCCGGATCAGGCTTGTCTGGCCCTGAGTGCGCTGGGCCAGGTGGCGGCCGAAGAATGGGAAAGCATCGGCTTCAGTCTGCATGCTTCAGCGCGATTCTTGCCGCTGCATTCCAATTGCGTGGAGATCTGGCTGGCGCTGGGCAATGACACGGGTTCGGCTGAGAATGCGGCAGGCAATGGTGACGGCGACGGCGACCAACAGGCACCACCGCCAGTGATTTGGCAAACCGCACCACAAACCTGGCTGATCTGGCGCAAAGACTTGCAGGCGCATTTCCGTTCTTTAAGCGCCAGTGAATATCAGGCGCTATCAAGCCTGCATGCCGGGCACGGCTTTGCCGAAGTGTGCGGCGAAGTGGCCGAGCGCGATCCGGAGGCCGAAGCGCAAATCGGCCACTGGCTGCAACGCTGGATCAGCGATCAGGTCTTGCACGATTTTAACGGCCGGACATAGCCAGCAGCTAGCGCCCGCGCTGCGGCAAATGAATAATGCCGCGCTTCAAGGCCGTTACCACCGCTTCGGTGCGGTCTTGCGCATCCAGTTTTTCCATGATGGCGTTAACATGGCCCTTGACGGTACTGAGCGACAAGCCCAGACGCTCGGCAATTTCCTGATTGCGCAAACCTTCTGCCACCAGCCCCAGCACTTCTTGCTCACGCGCGCTCAAGCTGCTGCCGCTGGTGGCATTGAGCAAGGCGGCGATTTCTTCAGAAATCCAGTTTTGCCCGGCTGCTACCGCCTGCACTGCAGCGCGCACTTCGCCGCCGGGTGCGCCCTTGAACAGAAAGCCATTGGCTCCGGCCGTCAGCGCATTGCGCGCATCGGCATCGCCATCGAAAGACGTAATGGCAATCAAGCCAGCTTCGGGATGATTGCTGCGAATGGCGCGGATGGCTTCAATGCCACTTTGGCCGGGCAGGCGGATATCGATCAGCGCCACATGCGGGAGCAAGGCGTCAAACTGGGTCACCGCACTCAGGCCATCTTCGGCTTCGCCGATGATTTTGAATTCCGGATGGCGTGCAAACAAGGCTTGCATGCCTTCACGCACCACCGGGTGGTCATCCACCACCATTAAATTGATGGTGGCATGCTCTGTTTTTTGATCTGGTTTTTGATCCATGAGAGTTCCTTAATTAAGCGGCAGGGTGGCGCGAATGCAGGTGCCGCGCCCCGGGCCGGATTCAATTGTCAACGTGCCTGCCAGCGCCGCCACCCTTTGCTGCATGCCTGCCAGGCCCATGCCAGCGCTACTGCCCGGGCCTTGCTTGCTGGCGACATCAAAACCACAGCCATCATCACACACACTCAGGCTGATGCCATGTTCTTGCCAATCCAAACCGACCCGGATCGATTTGCCGCCGCTATGACGCAGCGCATTGGTAACGGCTTCTTGTGCTACCCGAAACAATACCAGCTCCTGCTTTGCCAGCATTGGCCGCATGCTGCCATGCTGCTCCACGCTGACCTGAATATGGGTGCCCACGGTCAAACGCGGTAAATCGCGCTGCAAGGCTTGTACCAGGTTGACCGGTGCAATTTGCCCGGTCTTGCTGCGCAAGGCTTGCAACAGGTGGCGGGTCTGGACGATACCGTCGCGCGCCAGTGCAATGGCCCGGTCAATATATGGCAAACCGGGATGCGGCGCTCTGCTCAAAGCGGCTTTGCTGCTGGCGCTGTTGAGCTTGCCGCCAGTGGCATCGTCCGCTTCCAGCACCTCGCGCGCGGTATCGAGTTGCAGCAAGACCCCGGTCATGGTCTGGGATAAATTA
>JBDLSU010000738.1:0-3209 GCA_039799405.1 Pseudomonadota bacterium
CAGGTCGAGTAAAACGTCGCTATCGAACAGGGTGCGCATGCAGGTCTCGCTTGAAAATGCCACGCAACGATTCGGTAATCGGCGGCAAGTGTTCACATTGGGTTGGGGATTCGAGCTGTAAAAAATAATCCGTTACCACCTGGGAAACGGATTTGCCCGCATGTTTGGAATAGGCTTTGGCGTGTTCGATCACTTCTTCGTCCAGCCTGAGCGTGAGTTTGCTGTGCATGATGAACCCCGTTTGACGTATGCAACTTGAGCAGATGGTACGTCAAACGACGGTGATGCACAACTAGGAAATGACTACAAATAATTTCTGCTGATAGCTAATTTTGTGGAGCGCGCGGTATCGAAGGGTGTGGGCATGGCAGTCTTGTTTTTTCGGGTCAGGCGCGCAGCAAGTTCATCACGCCATCCAGCCCGCAAAAGTGCAGGGCCGCGCGCGCTTGCTGACGTACTACCGGTTTGGCGCGGTACGCCAGGGACAGTCCGGCTATCGACATCATCTGCAAATCGTTGGCACCGTCGCCCATCACAATCGCCTGTTGTGGTAAGAACCCCGATTGCGCGCAAATGCGCTCCACCGTATGCCTCTTTTCAGTGGCATCGACAATTTTGCCCAGCACCCGCCCGGTGAGTTTGCCATCGATAATTTCCAGCGTATTGGCGTGGATAAAATCCAGCCCCAGCCGTTGTTGCAGGCGTTCGGTAAAAAAGCTGAAGCCGCCCGAAACCAACAGGGTTTTCAGGCCCGCAGCCTGGATGTGTTTCAGCATATTGGCGGCACCGTTGGATAGTTGCAGCCGTTCGTCATACACCCGCTGCAGCGCGCTGGCGTCCAGCCCCTTGAGCAAGGCCACGCGCTGGGTCAGGCTGGCGCAAAAATCGAGTTCGCCCCGCATGGCCGCTTCGGTAATGGCCGCCACCTGCGGCTTCAGGCCCTGCATGTCGGCGATTTCATCGATGCATTCGATGGTGATCAGGGTGGAATCCATGTCCATCGCCACCAGCTTGAAGTCGGATAGTTGCATGTTTGATGGCAACACGTTGGCGTCGATGCCTTGTTGCTGGCACAGGGTGTCGATTTGCTGGCGTTGATCCGGTGTCAGGGTGACGTTGTCGCAGACCCAGGCCGCTGGCAGGTCGGGTTCAATCGACAGTGCGCGCGCAGGCGCACCTGCCAGTGCGGCAACGGCGGCAATTTGATCCACTTGTGGGGCGGGGCTTTGTAATACCAGTTTATATACCAGTGTATTGGTCATGATCTTATCCAGCCACGCCCAGGGCGCGGAATACGGTTTTGATTTGGTTCAGGCGTGCCGCCAGATCCGGCATGCTGGCCGTGATGCGTAGCTTGTCTTGCCCGCCCAGTTTGATGTGGCGATGTTTTTGGATTAACTCGATGATGCGCATCGGGTCAATTGGCGGTTTCGGCACAAATTGTAATTGCACCGCTTCGCTGTGCGCATCGATTTTGATAATGCCGATTTTTTGCGCGGCCAGGCGCAGGCGGTGGGTCTGGATCAGCGCTTGCACCGGATCGGGCAGCTTGCCGAAACGGTCGATCAATTCTTCCTGCAAGCCGTCGATGGCGTCGCTGTTGCCGGCATTGGCCAGCCGTTTGTAAAACGACAGGCGCTGGTTTACATCACCGCAAAAATCATTTGGCAATAGTGCCGGGGTGTGCAGATTGATTTCGGTGGTGCTGGCCAGCGGTGCCGCCAGATCGGGCTCCTGGCCGTTTTTCAGCGCGCGCACCGCTTCGCTCAACATGTCGGAATACATCTGGAAGCCGACTTCATGCATTTCACCGGACTGGTTGTCACCCAGCACTTCACCGGCCCCGCGAATTTCCAGATCATGCATCGCCAGGTAAAAGCCGCTGCCCAGTTCTTCCATCTGTTGAATTGCATCCAGCCGCCGCTGCGCTTGCTGGGTCAGGCCAAGGGCATCGTGTACCAGCAAATACGCGTAAGCCTGATGGTGCGAGCGTCCGACCCGGCCGCGCAACTGGTGCAATTGCGCCAGCCCGAATTTATCGGCGCGGTGCATGATGATGGTATTGGCGCTGGGTACGTCAATCCCGGTTTCAATAATGGTGGTACAGAGCAAAATATTGAAGCGCTGCGCCACAAAGTCGCGCATCACTTTTTCCAGATCACGCTCATGCATCTGGCCGTGGCCGACCACGATGCGCGCTTCCGGCAACAGCTTGCTTAACATCTGGAAGCGGTTCTGGATGGTTTCCACTTCATTGTGCAAAAAGTACACCTGGCCGCCGCGCTTGAGTTCCCGTAACACCGCTTCGCGGATCACCGAATCGTTTTCACTGCGCACAAAGGTTTTGATCGCCAGCCGTTTTTGCGGCGCGGTGGCGATGATGGAAAAGTCGCGCAAGCCTTCCAGCGCCATGCCCAGCGTGCGCGGGATCGGGGTGGCGGTGAGCGTTAGCACATCGACTTCGGCGCGCAAGGCTTTCAGCGCTTCTTTTTGCCGCACCCCGAAGCGGTGTTCTTCGTCGATAATCACCAGACCGAGGCGCTGGAATTTGACATCGTTGGACAGCAGTTTGTGGGTGCCGATCACGATATCGATGGTGCCATCATTCATGCCCTTGATGGCCTGGGTGATTTCCTTACCGGTGCGAAAGCGCGACAGTTCGGCAATGCGTACCGGCCAATCGGCGAAGCGGTCGGCAAAGGTGTGCGCATGTTGTTCCGCCAGCAGGGTGGTAGGGGCCAGAATCGCCACCTGTTTGCCACCCATTACCGCAATGAAGGCGGCGCGCAAGGCGACTTCGGTTTTGCCGAAGCCGACATCGCCACACACCAGCCGGTCCATCGGCTGGCCGCTGGTCATGTCTTTGATGACGGCATTGATGGCGGCGGCTTGATCCGGGGTTTCTTCAAAGCCGAAACTTTCGGCAAAGTGGTCGTAATCGTGGGCCGAATATTCAAAACGGTGGCCCTGGCGCAAGGCACGCCGTGCGTACAAATTCAGCAATTCTGCTGCCGTATCGCGCACTTGTTGCGCCGCTTTGCGCTTGGCTTTTTCCCACTGGCCAGAACCGAGCGCATGCAGCGGCGCATCGGCGGCGGAGGCACCGGAATAGCGGGAGATAACGTGTAATTGCGACACCGGCACGTACAGGCGGCTTTCCTTGGCGTATTCCAGATGCAAAAACTCGGTTTCGCCATCGCCCATATCCA
>JBDLSU010000739.1:0-4115 GCA_039799405.1 Pseudomonadota bacterium
CGGATTCCGGTCATGCTCAATTGCCGCCGTAGTGCACAGGCGCTGGAATGCTACTACTGGGTCTTTTTTATCGCCACCGAGCGAAGCCATTTTGAGGAAGCGCTCTTGTCCGGGCGCAATCATGCCCAGCATCTGGCCAGGATGCTGGCACAGCGCGAGCGCTTCATCAGCAATATCGCCAACAATTTACCCAGTATGCTGGCTTATTGGGACACGGATCTGGTGTGCCGCTTTGCCAATCGCGCTTATGAGGTATGGTTTGGCAAAACTGCGGTCGAAGCAGTGGGCATGAGCATGATGCAGTTATTGGGAGAGCGTTTATATGCTTTGAATGAACCCTATATTCAGGGTGCGTTAACGGGCCAGGCACAAACTTTTGAATGCACCTTGACCCGGACTGATGGCTCCGTCGGCCAAACCCTCGCCAATTACATTCCGGATATCGACCCTGATGGCAAGGTGGCTGGTTTTATTGCCTTGATCAGTGATGTTAGCGCCTTAAAACAAGCCCAGGCTGAATTGAAGTTGGCTGCCAGCGTGTTTCACAATACGATGGAAGGCATCATGATCAGCGATGGCGATGGCCGCATAATTTCGGTGAACCCGGCTTTTTGCCTGATCACCGGATTTGCTGCCGGGGAAGTCCTTGGTCAGCCAAGCGCTATGCTGAACCCCGTTTTCTATGCGCCGCAAGCGTATGCGGCGCGCCAGATCGACATAATGCGTCATGGGCGCTGGGAAGGTGAAGTCTGGAACCGGCGCAAAAATGGCGAAGCCTATCTCGAATGGCAATCGATTTCCCTGATACCGGGTGAGAATCCGCAAAGCATGCGCCTCGTTACGGTGTTTAGCGATGTGACCGAGCGTTGGCGCAACAGTGAGCGCATCAAGCATCTGGCCTTTCATGATCCCCTGACTGGTCTGCCCAATCGCACCCTTTTGTTGGAACGGCTGGGGCAATTGATTCTTGCCGCCGGACGCAATCAGCGCCCGGCAGCGGTATTGTTTCTGGATCTGGATGGGTTCAAACAGATTAACGATACCCTGGGGCATGAAATTGGTGACGACTTGCTCAAAGCCGTGGCGCAGACCCTGCTGGATCAAGTGCGTCAGGGCGATACCGTGGCGCGGCTGGGTGGGGATGAATTTGTGATTGTGCTCGATAGCCCGGAAAATGCGGTCGAGGTAGAGCGGATCGCCACCCGTATCATCAGCAGTGTCGGTCAAGACCGGGTTTTGCGCGGCAACCCGGTCCGGGTGGGTATTTCGATTGGGATCGCACTGTTTCCGCAAGCCGGTGCCAGTGCTGATGCCTTGCTGGCGGCTGCTGATGCGGCAATGTATCGTGCCAAGCATGCAGGTAAAAATGCATGGCGTTTTTATCAGTCGTGAGCAGGTGTTTGGCTGGAATGATCAGTTTTTCTCCTTGCCCGGTCGCCCGCGCTTGGCCGGGCCGACCCGGCGTGCAATGCGCTGTTCCAGATTGCTTTTAAAGCGTTCGCTACCCAAAGCCCAGCCCTTGAGTACTGCCTGATTGAGTGCGGTAATTTCTTCCTGCGCCGGGCTTTGCTGCAATAACTGCTGATATTGCGCCTCGCGTTCAAACGGGGTATTGCCGAGCGCCCAATATAAAGGGTGATCGGTAATCAGCGCGTCGCTGTGCAGGCCGACGTGGTGCGCGTAGCTTGACCAGCGATACGCACCCGGCTCCGTCACCATGCCTGCGCGCACCGGGTTTTGTTCTATATAGCGGCTGCACGCCATAAACCAGCGTTCCGAATCCACCACCGATGCTTTAAAGCGGCCCTGAAACAGCGTGCCGGTGCGCTGGTATTTATGGTTGAACCAGGGCACGTAATGGCGGCCGATCCATTGCATCATCTTGCCCAGCCCCTCGCTATCGACCGGGGAGGCCAGCAAATGCACGTGGTTTCCCATCAACACATACGCATGCAAGGCCACCTTGAATTGTTTGGCGGCCTGGCCCAGCCATTGCAAAAATTGCAGATAGTCCGCTTCTTCGCGAAAAATAGGCTGGCGGTCCACGCCACGGTTAATGATGTGGTGTGGCTGGAACGGAATCACGAGGCGGGGTAGGCGGGCCATGGCGGTTGGGTTGCGTTGGTACGGTCGTAAAAATTGGGCAAAGGTGCAAAGCATGGCTATGGTAAGTCATTTGCGCCAATTCAGCCATTTTCAGCATTGTTAAGTCATTTTCGCAACGCCCGTGCTGTGTCTGCCTGGCCGCATTGGCGCAGTTTTTTGAAATTTTTTTCGGCCTTTTTCGCATCTTGTTCGCTGCTTTGCTTGATTTGCCAAATTTTGTCATGCTGCTGTCAAACAAAGCGGTTTCACTCTTGCGTAGATGTCCAGATTTCTGCTTTTAACTCTGTCCCCAATTAAAATGCAATGTCAAAATCAGGATTTTAAATTGACACTGACCCCAATTAAAGGGTTTGAAAATTTTGCTGCATTGCGTTAAATTGGCATTTCGATTGTGTTTCGATTACTTTTACCTGCTGGAGATTCTCTATGATTGCGCAAGGTTTATACGACCCATCCAACGAACATGATGCTTGCGGTGTCGGCTTTATTGCCCACATCAAGGGCAATAGAAGTCACTCGGTAGTGGAACAAGGTTTGTCGATTTTGCGCAATCTCGATCATCGTGGCGCGGTGGGTGCGGATGAACTGATGGGGGACGGTGCCGGTATTCTGATCCAGATTCCGGATCAATTTTTCCGGGATGAAATGATGCGCCAGGGCGTGGAATTGCCACCGCCCGGCGAATATGGCGTCGGCATGGTGTTTTTGCCGAAGGAACATGCTTCCCGTATCGCCTGCGAGCAAGAAATTGAGCGCGCGGTGCGCATCGAAGGCCAGGTGGTATTGGGCTGGCGTGATGTGCCGGTGGATCGCGACATGCCGATGTCGCCCACGGTGCGCGCCAAAGAACCGGTGATCCGGCAAATCTTCATCGGACGCGGCCCCGACATCATGGTCACCGACGCACTGGAGCGCAAGCTGTATGTGATCCGCAAATCGTCAGGCCATGCGATTCAGGCACTGAAATTAATCCACGGCAAGGAATTCTTCGTGCCGTCGATGTCGGCGCGCACCATTGTCTATAAAGGTTTGCTGCTGGCTAATCAGGTCGGCGTGTATTACCTGGATTTGCAGGATTCGCGCTGCATTTCGGCGCTGGCGCTGGTGCATCAGCGTTTTTCCACCAATACCTTCCCGGAATGGCCGCTGGCGCACCCGTACCGCCTGATCGCGCATAACGGCGAAATTAATACCGTCAAAGGCAACTTCAACTGGATGCGCGCGCGGGAAGGCATCATGAAGTCTGCCGTGCTGGGTGACGATCTGAAAAAACTGTTTCCGCTGATCTATGAAGGCCAGTCTGACACCGCCTGCTTCGATAATGCGCTGGAACTAATGTTGATGGCGGGCTACCCGCTGGCGCAAGCGATGATGATGATGATTCCCGAAGCCTGGGAAAATCACACCCTGATGGATGAAAACCGCCGCGCCTTCTATGAATACCACGCCGCCATGATGGAACCTTGGGACGGCCCGGCCGCGATGGCCTTCACCGATGGCCGCCATATCGGCGGTACGCTGGATCGTAACGGCTTGCGTCCTTCACGTTACATCGTCACCGATGATGATTTTGTGGTGATGGCGTCGGAATCCGGTGTATTGCCGATTCCCGAGTCGAAAATCATCAAAAAATGGCGTTTGCAGCCGGGCAAAATGTTCCTGATCGATCTGGAAGCCGGGCGCATCATCGACGACAAAGAACTCAAGGACATGTACGCCAATACCAAACCGTACAAAGCATGGATTAATTCGGTACGGATCAAGCTGGATGCAATCAAACTGGTCGAAGGCAAATTCGACAAAAACAAGGGCCTGGCCCAGGGCGAAAGCCTGCCACCAAGCCTGCTGGATCGCCAGCAAGCCTTTGGCTACACCCAGGAAGACGTGAAATTCCTGATGCAACCGCTGGCCGCCAATGGCGAAGAAGCCACTGGTTCAATGGGCAATGATTCGCCGCTGGCGGTGTTGTCGAACAAATTCAAGCCGCTGTATCACTACTTCAAGCAATT
>JBDLSU010000740.1:0-4894 GCA_039799405.1 Pseudomonadota bacterium
TCATGCATTCGGGCTTCGGTCTGATCATTAGCCTGGGCCTGGTTTCCGCCATGGGGGCCGGGGCTGGCAGTTTTTCCGTCTTGATCGGTGCCGCCGCGCAGCGCCTGCCAGCCGATGCACGCGGCGCGGCTTCCGGCGTGATTAATGCTGGTGGCTCCTTCGGTCAGTTCGTGTTTGCGCCGCTGTCGCAGCGGCTGATTCAAACCATAGGCTGGATGGGGGCGATGTGGACGCTGGCCGCCATCACCTTGGCCGCATTACCACTGATCGCCTCGCTCACCCGCGCGCGCCCGGCCAATCCTGCCAGCAGCCCCATTACCGACAACACCAACAACGCCAAAAACAACAACAACGCCATCGCCGCAAACGTCCCCGGCCCGCAAACCCTGAAGCAGGCAGTCAGCCAGGCTTTGCGCGAGCCCAGTTATTTATTGTTGCACCTGGGCTTTTTCACTTGCGGCTTTCATATTGCGTTTTTGGTCACGCATTTGCCAAGCGAAGTCAATCTATGCGGTTTGTCCGCCCCGGTAGCGAGCTGGTCGCTGGCGATTATCGGGCTAGCCAATATTGTTGGCAGTTTGCTGGCCGGATCCTGGGTTAACCGCTATCGCAGCAAATATGTGCTGGCACTGATGTATGGCTCGCGCGCCTTGCTGGTTGGCGTGTATTTGCTGGCACCCAAAACTGAACTGACGTTTTACCTGTTCGCCATTGGCCTGGGATTGACCTGGCTGGCGACCGTGCCACCGACTGCCGCCATCGTTGGCAAATTATTCGGCATCCGCTACCTGGCAACCCTGTTTGGTCTGACCCTGCTGTCGCACCAGATCGGCGGCTTTTTGGGCGCATATCTGGGTGGTCTGGCGCTCAGCCATTTTGGCGACTACCAATGGATGTGGTATGCCGACATGGCGCTGGCCCTGCTGGCCGCCATCATCAATTTACCGATCCGTGAAGCGCCGATTGTTGCAATCAAAGCATAGCGCCGCCACACGACAAAGTGCGCAAACCCTGCATTGCGCCAAGCCGGCACAATCCGGTATCGGGCTTACGCATTTTACTGGCAATTTGACATATACTCGCAGGCAAGCTGGCCTTGGCAGGCCACTTGTATTCAAGGAGAAAAAGTTTATGCTAGCCCTGTCGCGTTTGATTGACGCCATCAATGAAAAAATCGGAAATACAGTGAGTTGGTGTTTATTGCTGGCCGTGATTATTTGCAGTGGTAATGCCTTTATTCGCTACCTGTTTAATTACAGCTCCAACGCCTGGCTGGAAATTCAATGGTATTTGTATGCTGCAGTGTTTTTACTGGCAGCACCAATGACCCTCAAGCGTGATGAGCATGTGCGTATTGATGTGATCGTCAGCCGTTTTTCCAAACGCACCCAGGTCTGGATCGATGTGCTGGGCTTCATTTTTTTCCTGTTTCCCACCACTTTGCTGATTGTTTATATGGCCTGGCCCTTTGCACTGGCGGCCATCCAAAGCTGCGTTGATGCCTGCGAAAATTCCAGCAACGCAGGTGGTCTGGTGTTATGGCCGGCCAAAATACTGATACCGCTTGGTTTTGTGCTGATGACCTTGCAAGGCATTTCAGAACTGATCAAACGCATCGCCTTCTTGCAAGGCAAAATCCCCAGCAGCGTGTTCGACAAACAGGTTGCCACCCCCGAAGATGAAATTGCCGCCATCAAAGCAGCCAATAAACTAGACTAACAAGTCGATTAATCACCCGACTGATCCCGGAGCCGCGCCCCATGTTTCTCGAATTCATCGCCAATAATCTGGCCCCCATCATGTTCATTTCGCTGGTGGTGTTTTTGCTGTCCGGCTTTCCGGTAGCATTTTCACTGGCTGCCAACGGCATCGTGTTTGCCCTGATTGGCATCAAATTAGGCTTGATGCCGCCAGAGCTGATGCAAGCCTTACCCAACCGGATTCTCGGCATCATGTCCAACGACACCTTGCTGGCGATTCCGTTTTTCACCTTCATGGGGTTGATACTGGAGCGCTCCGGCATGGCCGAAGATTTACTCGATACCATCGGCCAATTGTTTGGCCCGATCCGTGGCGGCGTAGCGTATGCAGTCATTTTTGTTGGCGCACTGCTGGCCGCTACCACCGGGGTGGTGGCCGCTTCCGTGATTTCGATGGGCCTGATCTCCCTGCCAGTGATGCTGCGCTATGGCTACGATAGAAAAATCGCCAGCGGTGTGATTGCCGCCTCCGGCACGCTGGCACAAATAATTCCGCCTTCACTGGTATTGATTGTGATGGCCGACCAACTTGGTCGTTCGGTGGGCGATATGTATGCAGCGGCATTTGTGCCGGGCCTGTTGCTGACCGCAATGTATGCCGGATTCATCCTGCTGACTTCAATTATCAAACCGCATGCCCTGCCCGCCCTGCCACTGGAAGCGCGCAATTTGCGCCAACCCAATGGCGACAGCGGTGCCCTGTCTTTGCTGGTGCTACTGGTCGCAACGGTAGCTGCCGGGTTTGCCTGTTACTACTGGCTGGTGTCGGCCTACCCCAAGGCGCAAACGGACAAATTGGCGATTATTGCAGTCTCGATTGCCGTCATCGGTGCGTTTATTCTGGCCTTTGCCAATAACCGCCTGAAAATCGGCTTGCTCTCGCGCATGGCCGAAAAAGTGGTGTTCGTACTGGTGCCACCGCTGGCACTGATTTTTCTGGTGCTGGGTACGATTTTTGTCGGCATTGCGACCCCGACCGAAGGGGGCGGCATGGGCGCGCTGGGCGCGATGATTCTGGCCATGATCAACCGTCGCCTGACATTCAATTTGACCCGGCAAGCGATGCAGTCAACCACCCGGCTGGCTTGTTTCGTGATGTTTATCCTGATCGGCTCAACCGTATTTGCTCTGGTGTTTCGTGGCATTAATGGCGATTTGTGGGTGGAACATTTGCTCACCTCGCTGCCTGGCGGCAAGGTCGGCTTTTTGATTGTGGTCAACATCCTGTTCTTCGTGCTGGCGTTTTTCCTCGATTTTTTTGAACTGGCCTTCATTCTGGTGCCACTGGTAGGCCCGGTCGCCGCCAAACTGGGGATTGACCTGGTCTGGTTCGGCGTCTTGCTGGGGGTGAACATGCAAACCTCCTTCATGCATCCGCCATTTGGCTTCGCCCTGTTCTACCTGCGCTCGGTGGCACCGAAGGAAGTCAAGACTTCCGATATTTACTGGGGCGCGATCCCGTTTGTGGTGATTCAGGTGGTGATGGTGGGGCTGATTATTGCCTTCCCGAATCTGGTCAGCGTCGATAAAAAGGACAATCATACCGAACAGCTTGAACTGAGACTGGAAGCCCCCCCGGCCAAATCCGGCACATCCGGCGCACCCGCCAAGGCACCGGACAGCAGCAAGAGTGACGATAACGGCGCTGGCCTGAAGTTTTCCAGCGATAGCGATGGTTCCGGGTCGGCCAATTCCGCTGCCAGCGCATCGGCCAGTGCCTCCACGCCCGCCGCCAGCCCGGCGGAACCGGTTCTGAAATTTTCTGATGACAGCAAATAAAACGCCATGACCGAATTTACCTGGCCAGTACGGGTGTACTACGAAGATACCGATACCGGCGGCATTGTTTATTATGCCAATTATCTGAAATACTTCGAGCGCGCCCGCACCGAATGGCTGCGCCATGCCAAGGTGGAACAACAATTGCTGGCCGAACATCTGGGCATCATGTTTGTGGTCAAATCGGCGCAACTGGATTACCACGCGCCAGCCAAGCTGGATGACGAATTGCGCATTCTGGTGCAAGTTGAAAAAATGGGGCGCGCTTCGCTCACCTTTGTGCAACAGGCGATGCGCGGCGAGCAGTGCCTGGTCAGCGCCCGGGTGATGGTGGCCTGCGTTGACAAGATCAGCTTGCGCCCATGCGCCATCGCCGATGAGGTAGTCAGGAAAATTACATCCTGCTACAAAAAATAAGCGGCAAAATTGCGCCAAATCGGCGTTATTGCTGTGTTCCGGGTGATGCAGCCGTGCTGTTTCCGCCCGGATGTGGCTATAATTGGCGCAACCATTGCACAACCTCGCGCCCCCGACTCCCATGACCGCCACTCAAGATCTTTCATTTCTTACCCTCATTACCAATGCTTCGGTGCTGGTACAACTGGTAATGGCCCTGCTGGTGGTCATTTCCCTGATGAGCTGGAGCTATATCTTCCGCAAAATGTTCGCCATCCGCAGTGCGCGCGCGCAAACCGAAGAATTTGAACGTACCTTCTGGGCCGGTGGCAGCCTGCACGCGCTGTATCAAAATGCCAGCCAGAATCGCGAATACGGTGGCGCATTGCAGCGCATTTTTGAAGCCGGCATGGGCGAATTCATCAAAGGCAAGGCCTCGGCCGCCAACCACAAGGAAACTTTTGACCCGTCCGCGATTCTGGATTCAGCCCGGCGCGCCATGCGCGCCGCGTTTCAGCGCGAAATGGATGCACTCGAATCACATCTGGCGTTTTTGGCTTCGGTCGGTTCGGTGTCGCCCTATATCGGTTTGTTCGGTACGGTGTGGGGCATCATGAATGCGTTTCGTGGCCTGGGCAATGTACAGCAAGCCACGCTGGCGGCGGTTGCACCCGGCATTGCCGAAGCCCTGATCGCCACCGCCATTGGCTTGTTTGCTGCAATTCCGGCAGTGGTGGCCTACAACCGTTATTCGCACGATGTGGATCGCCTGGCGATCCGCTTCGAGAGTTTCATCGAAGAATTTTCCAACATCCTGCAACGGCAGTCACGCTAGGAAATTTTATTATGGCAAGTTCGTATTCAGGTGGCATGCGGGGTGGCCGCACCCGCAAGTTCAAGGCCGAAATCAATGTGGTGCCGTATATCGACGTGATGCTGGTGCTGCTGGTGATTTTTAT
>JBDLSU010000741.1:0-4823 GCA_039799405.1 Pseudomonadota bacterium
GTGAATAGCCGTTAGCTGCGTGTGGCTTTTGCAACAGGCACTGGCATCAGAATTAACAATTGCCAGTCGCCGCGCCAATCCCGGTTTACCCGCCTGGTGTCGGGCTACAATGGACAGATTCGCTTGCCCGGAGAATGTCGGATGAAACCTCATCGTTTTGCCTTGTCGCTACTGATCCTGCTGCTGTGCCAACTGGTAACGCTTCCTGCCCGGGCTTTCGATTGCGGCCCACGCCCGATCCGGCTGGCGTTTTACGAAACTGGTTTTTTTTACTTCGAAAACGCCAAGGGGCCGCAGGGCATCGATAAAGAGATTGTTGATGAATTGATCAAGCGCAGCGGCTGCCAGATTCAGACCCAGTTGATGGTGCGGGCGCGGATTTGGGCGGATTTGGCCAGTGGCGAGCTGGACATGAGCGTCTCCGGCATCCAGAACCCGGAGCGCGACCGTTTTGCCTGGTTTGCCCCGTATCTGTCCACGAAAAATTATGCCATTTTGGGTAAACGCGCCGCCAAAGTCCATTCGGCGCAAGAATTTATCGCCGATCCGCAACTCACTTTCGGCGTGGTGCGCGCCTTCAAGCACGGCACCTTGCAAGATGGCTGGCTGGCGCAACTGCGCAGCAGCAACCGGGTGCAAGAATCGCCAGATGCAGACAGCATTTTCAAAAAACTCAAGGAACAGCGGGTCGATGCCATGTTTTCCCAACCGCCGGTGTACCGCAAAAGAATTCAGGATTTGCAAATGCAATCCGAAGTGCAGGTGCAAGATTGGACCCCGGATGAAAAAGGCGTGCCGCTTGGTTTGATTATGGCGAAAAGCTTTTTTAGCCAGAACCAGGCCGCGCAATGGCGCAATTTGCTTGATGCCATGCGCAAAGACGGTACACTCAAGCGCATTTACGAGCATTATTTGCCCGCCGCCGAAGCCGCCCGCTTGCTTGATTTTTAAGCGGGCCAGCCATGACCATGCAGCCACCCGCGCCCCCGTCACATCCCGCCAAGTCCAACTCGTCACCGCCGGCCAGCAGCGCCCCGCACACCCTGGCCCAGGTATTATTGCGCCGCCTGTTGCTGGCCTATGCCCTGTTTGCGCTGGTGCTGTGCGGGGTGCAATTGGCGCTGGAATATCATAAAACCCGGCAGGAAATCCAACAGGGTCTGGTGGCCTTGGCCGATACCTTTGCACCGGGCGCGGAATCGGCGTTGTGGGATTATCAGGAAACCGTATTGCAAGCCATGGTGCGCGGGATTGGTTCCAACCCGATGGTGGTGAAGGTAGAAATCAAGGCAGAAAAAGGCGGGCTGGTGGTGAACTGGCAAGCGCCGGGGCCTGTTTCTGCTTCGCAAGAACTGGCCTTGCAGCGCCCCTTGTATCGCCAGGTGCCCGGCAGCGCGCCGCGTTTGCTGGGGCAGTTGCGCATTGCATCGAGCGAACAACTGGTGCTGGCGCACTTGCAAACGGTGTTGATCTCGGTATTGCAAGATACCGCGCTGCAATTGCTGTTCTGGGGCCTGATGTTGTGGCTGGTGCTGCGCACGCTGGTGGTGCGGCCGCTGGCACGCTTTTCGCGCCAGGTGCAGCAACTGGCGGCGGGTACTCACACCGTGATGCCGGAGGCTGCGCCACGCAGCATTGATCTGGGGCAGAGCAAAATCGCCGAAATCGACAGTCTGGCCCATGCCTTCAACCAGTTGATGAAACAACTATGGGACAGCCATCACCAGGTGCGCGAAGCCAATGCCTATCTGGAACAACGCATTCATGAACGCACCCGCGAACTGCAGGTGGCGCAGCAGGCGGCTGAGGCGGCAAATAAAGCCAAGTCGGAATTTCTGGCCAATATGAGCCACGAAATCCGCACCCCGATGAATGCCGTCATGGGCCTGACCCGGCTGGTGCTGGATACGCCTTTGCAAGCGCAGCAAAAAGATTATCTGCAAAAAGCCTATTCGTCTTCGCGCGCCTTGCTCGGGATATTGAACGACATTCTGGATTATTCCAAAATCGAAGCCGGGCGCTTGCAAATTGAACGTATTGCCTTGCAGCCGGAAGAAATTTTGCGCGATGTGGCCGATTTGTTCGGGCCGTCACTCTCCGCCAAGGGGCTGGAGTTGTTTCTCGATTTACGTCCGGCGGTGCCGCATACGGTGCTGGGCGACCCTTTGCGCCTGACCCAGGTGTTAAATAATCTGGTTGGCAATGCCATCAAATTTACCGAGTCGGGCGAAATCACCATCCGCATGGATTGCCATGCACGCGCGGCAGCGGCCGATGCCGATGGCAATAGCGCGGATGAATGGCTGCTGCAAGTGGAAGTGCGCGATAGCGGGATCGGCATGTCGCCGCCGGAGCTGGCCCGGCTGTTTCAGGCCTTTACCCAGGCCGATGGCTCCATTACCCGCAAATATGGCGGCACCGGGTTGGGCTTGTCGATTTGTTACCGGCTGGTGCAATTGATGGGCGGTGAAATTGGCGTGGTCAGTGAACCGGGCCTGGGTAGCCGCTTCAGTTTTACGGTACGGGTTGGCGTGGCAGAAGCAAGCCAACGCGATTTGCAACAATTGCGCAGCCTGAAGGTGCTGGTGGCAGACGACCAGGAAACGTCGCGCATTATTTTGGGCCAGTTGCTGGCAGCCTGGGGCATGCAGGCCGATTGTGTTGAATCGGGCCAATCCGCACTGCTGGCGCTGGCGCGTGCGCGCAATCAGGGCCAACCCTATGATGTGGTATTGCTGGACTGGCAAATGCCCGGCATGGATGGCTTGGCGGTGGCGCGCATGCTGCACTACGACAAAAGCGCGACCCACCCGCCGCTGGTGTTTATGGTGACCGCACATGACCGCGATTTGTTGAGCCAGGTGGCGGGAGAAGTCAAGCTCAATGGCATTTTGGCCAAACCGGTGACGCCATCGTATTTGCTGGATGCCTTGCTCGACGCGCGGGGCTTGCGTGATAACAGTGCGCTGGCGGCAAACCGTAGTGCCATGCCGGGCCGTGATGTTAACCGGCTGGACGGCTTGCGGGTTTTGTTGGTGGAAGACAATGCCATCAACCAACTGGTGGCGCAAAATTTCATGCAGCGCCAGGGCGTAGAGGTAACGATTGCCAACCATGGTCTGGAAGCGCTGGAACAAATGGCGCGGGCTGATTTCGATTTGGTGCTGATGGATTTGCACATGCCGGTGATGGATGGACTGGAAGCCACGCGCGAAATCATGCAGCGCTTTTCCCCGCCACCGCCGGTGATTGCCATGACAGCGGCCGTTATGGCGGAAGACCGCGCCCAATGCCAGCAAGTGGGCATGGTGGATTTTGTGGCGAAACCGGTCGATCCGCAAGATTTGCTGCAGGTGCTGTACAAGTGGAAACCGGCCAACCTGGCCAGCCGCGCCCCAGCACCCGCAGCCGAATCTGCTGCAGAATCGGTGGCCGAATCGACGACCGAATTTGTGGGTGAATCTGCGGCCGAATCTGCCAGCGCCGCCACGCTCGATTTGCCCGGCATTGATCTGGCCGACGCCCGTGCCCGCTTTGCCGGTGATGATGATTTATTGCGCAATCTGCTGCGCCGTCTGGCGCGCGATGAGGCCGACTTCATCAAGCGCCTGCAACTCGCGCTGCAGGAAGGCGAAGTTCAGCGTGCGCGTAATCTGTTGCATACCCTCAAAGGCGTGGCCGCCAATCTGGGCGCGAAAACCTTGTCTGCCAGCGCGGCTGCAATCGAACAGCAATTGAAGCAGGGCGACACCAACCCGGCCTTGGCCGCACTGGAGGCCGCGCTGCAAACCGTGTTGCAAGGCGTGGCGCAACCCGATGCGGTAGCGCCTGCCACCAGTGCCGCCGATACCGCCGATACCGCCAGCTTGCCAGCCTTGACGGATGCCTTGCACGCCTTGTTGCCGCTACTGGCCCAACAAAGAATGGTGCCGGACGATACCATGCAAACCCTGCGTCAGCATGCCGCCATGGAACCGATTGCGCATTTGCTCAATGCGCTGGATGCCTTCGATTTTGTCCAGGCGCAACAAAGTCTACAAGCGGCGCTGGCTCAACTTTCGCCCTCTGCGGAGTAAACCATGCAAGCCACCAAAACCGCGCACCCGACCCGGCCCAGCCTGTTGCTGGTGGATGACCAGGCCGCCAATTTGCACGCGCTGGCCGCCATTCTGAAGGCTGATTATGATTTGCAATTTGCCACCCACGGCGAACGTGCCTTGCAACTGGCACACGGCAACCCGGCCCCGGATTTGATTTTGCTGGATGTGGTGATGCCCGACATTTCCGGCATGGAAGTATTGCGCCGCCTGCGTGCCGATGTGCGCAGCGTCAACATTCCGGTGATTTTGGTCAGCGGCGAAAGTGCCGAGCAAAACGAATGCAGCGGGCTGGATCTGGGGGCCGACGATTATTTAAGCAAACCGGTGCAGCCGTACAGCCTGCTGGCGCGGGTGCGCAATATTTTATTGCGCAAAGCCGGGGAACAGCAATTGCGGCTGGCCTCGCATATGTTTGAACACAGCAGCGAAGCCATGCTGATCTTGCGTGCCGACCACAGCGTGTATCAGGTCAACCCGGCCTTTATTCACCTGACTGGCTTTAGCGCGCAGGACATGCTGGGCCAGCAAGCCAGCCCGCTGGCGCTCGACCATAGCGGCCAGGCGCTAAGCCCGGCCTGGCAAGCGTTAGTACAGCAAGATGCCTGGCGCGGTGAAATCTGGAACCGGCGCAAAGACGGCACACTGTTTCCGGCGCTGTTGTCGTTGTCTTGTCTGCGCACCAGCCAGGGCGAAGTGGAATTTTATTTCGCCAGCCTGGTCGAT
>JBDLSU010000742.1:0-2532 GCA_039799405.1 Pseudomonadota bacterium
TAACCCATCATGCCCACCTCTGCCGCTTCACCGGTTACATCGCTCATGCCGCGCCCGACCAGGTAAGGGTCGGCCAGGGCGCTTTGTGCCATCAAACTGCCAACCAGGCCGGTTGCCAGGGTCAGTGCCATTTTGTTCCATTGTTTCATCTCTGTTCTCCTTGTTGTTTTATGTTGTATAAAAACCGGATACTTCTTTGATGCAAAAACGGGTGGTACAAAACTGCTGCTGCAAATTGTGGGTTTAGAAGCGCTTGCCCAGCGACAGTAAAACGATGGTTTGATCCAGCTTTTTGACGCTGCCATTGGCGGCGGTGACCACGGCCAGATCGCGGTTTTTAAGCGAGGTGCCGACTATTTCCGCGCCAAAATCCAGGCCCCAGCGGGTGTGGATCAGGCCGAATTTATAGTCGAACAAATCGCCATCGCTGAAGTTATGCAGCTTTTGATAGCCAAGGTGGCCGGTCAGCTTGGTTTGGCCGTTGATGGGGTATTTGATATCGAAATCGAGCAAGTGCGAGCCGCCAGTGTGCTTGAAACCCTGGTTGAAGCAGGCAATGCCTTTGGTTGGATCACCGCCAGCCAGAATCGCAGGCAAATACGCCCCGCCGCACAGGGTGGCGGTATTGTTGCCGCGCAAATCTTCGCTGGTCACATACAGGTAGCGCCCTTCGAGCAGTTTGTAGCCAAATTCCAGTACTGCATAGGTGGTATGGAAGCGGGTGCTGGTGCTGCCGGTGGGGGTGAAGGTTTCGTCGAAGCCCGTGGGCGCATCGTTGACTTTGGCGTCCGGAAACCATTCACGCGCCAGGCCGACACCAAAATGCCAGCCGTCATGATTGCCCCAGCGGTAGCCGAGTGCGCCCAGCACCAGCGCGCCATTGCTGTCGGGGAAAACGTCTTTGCTGACCGTGCCCACTTCCATCAGACCGATCAAGCCAGAGCCATGTACTGCGGTCATGGTGAGTTGCGCGCCGGGGCGGTTAAAGCTGTCGGAAATGCCGCGATTGCGCCGGTCGGACAGCAGCTTGGCCTCAAAATCGACTGAATAATTCTGGATTTGCGGTTCGCGGTCGGCGGCTTTGTTTTGCGCCGTTGCGTTGTTGGATAGTGCCAGCGTGGCGATGATGGCGGTGGTAAGGGAAAAGTTCATGTTGTCTCCGTAGTGGGTAAAGGTGTTTTTCTGATTTTTCTTCAGATTTTTAGATTTTTTTATGCTTATTTTTTGCAGCCCGCAGGCAGGGTGGCGACCCGCGTCATTTCTTCGGTTTCACCCAATAATTCGGTGCCAATGTAGGCGCGCACCTGTAGCACATCGTTTTTGACGCGGATGATGCCTTTGTAATTTTTCTTGCTGCGCGGGTCGTGTACCCAGCCATCGCGCCAGGCTTCGTCGCTATAGCTTTTCAGTTTGGCGATGGTGACACCGCAGGCATCGTCGGCTGTGCCAGCGTCTTTGTCCCAGACAATTTTGCCGCACAGCGCGTCTTTGCTGTCGTCGCAGGGTTTGAACTCGATGACGGCTGCTTTATCAGCGGAAAGCCACAAACCTCGGGCTTGGTCGGGGCTGGCGGCGCTGGCCGTCAGTGGTAAGGCCAGGCTGAAAAGCAGGGCGCAAAGCGGGGAGTGGCGGGGCGATGGCATGGGCATGGTGGTCTCCGTTGTTAATATTTTTTTGATGTTGCATGTTGGTGCGTGCTGCTGTTGGTCTGGCATGGGCCAGCTTAGGGCTTATGGCAGGGCCGCCATCGGTTCCCAAAAACTGCTGATTTTGTTATTTTCCAGCACTGCAATGGCACCAAATTGCAGCAATACCGCTTCACTCTGGCGCGGTCGCATGAAGATGAAGTCATCGGGCTTAAGCGCCTGCAAGCCTGAGCCCAGCAACACCTGCTGGTTGGACGAGTTGCCATACAGCCCGCTGGCTTGCAAGCCGGGTGGTGAAACCGGATCGGCCAGCCAGTTGCCGCCGTAGATGAAATAGGCCTGCTGCTGGTTGGTGTCCCAGGTGCGTGCCAGCGTGCCCAGGCCCTCGACGCCATACGGCATTTGAAACGGGGTTTGGGCTTTGATGACGGGGGTGGCAATGAAGCAGGCTGGTTGCAAATCGCTCAATAAGTCGCTGTCAAAATCAGACGGTTTTAATAAGGCCGAACCGAGTGCCAGATCATTGGCGCTGGCGCTGCCATCGTGCAGGCGGTAGGTTGGCGAGCCACCAATGTTCAGGGTCGGGGCGGGGTTGAAGGGGGCGAAGCGGGTTTCACAGACACCGAGCATGGTTTTGTAGACCTGATGCACATGCTGCAAGGCATCGGCACGCATGCTGGCCAGCGGCAGCTTGCCGACGTGGGCATCGTAGCCCATCAGGCCGGACCATTGCAGGTGCGGGTTGACTTTGAACATATCAAGCATCAGGGCCAGGGTGCTGGCAGTGCTGATGCCACCCCGGTGCAAGCCGACATCGATTTCAAAATTGATGCGCAAGGGTTGGCCGCTGCTGGCCTGCCCTTGTGCCAGTGCGGCATATTGTTGC
>JBDLSU010000743.1:0-2992 GCA_039799405.1 Pseudomonadota bacterium
ATGCGAATGATTTGCCGGATAACCTCGGCCCTTTGCGTAGCGCCATCGAAAGCGCTTGCCCGCACGGGATGACGCCCAAAACCAGGGGCTTCAAGGGTCGCGACAAAGGCACCTGGGAAACCCCGCCAAGCACTGCCGATGTGGCATGGAACCAGTTGAAAGATGATTTTGAAGTCATCTGCCAAAAAACGCCACGCTTCAAAAACAGTAACCATTACAAGCATTTGGGAACCCTGGGTTCCGGTAACCACTTCATTGAAGTATGCCTGGATGAAAACAACGCGGTCTGGTTCATGCTGCATTCCGGGTCGCGCGGGGTAGGTAATGCAATCGGTACCCACTTTATTGAACTGGCCAAGCAGGATATGCTGCGTCATTTCATTAATTTGCCGGATCAGGATCTGGCCTATTTGCCGGAAGGAACCGATCACTACAATGACTATGTGGAAGCCGTGAGCTGGGCTCAGAAATTTGCCCGTTTGAACCGCGAAGTGATGATGCAAAACCTGATCGCTGCGGTACGTACCGTGATTACCAAACCGTTTGAAACCCATGTGGAAGCGGTGAACTGCCACCATAATTATGTGCAGAAAGAACACCACTTCGGCAAAGATGTGCTGATTACCCGTAAAGGTGCGGTGTCGGCGCGCGAAGGGGAACTGGGGATTATTCCGGGGTCGATGGGTGCAAAGAGCTTTATTGTGCGCGGTAAAGGTAATGCTGATAGCTTCCATAGTTGCAGCCACGGTGCCGGACGTATGATGAGCCGTACCGAAGCCAAGAAGCGCTATTCTTTGGAAGATCAGATCAAGGCGACCGAAGGGGTGGAATGCCGTAAGGATGCCGATGTGATTGATGAAATTCCGATGGCGTACAAGGATATCGATGCCGTGATGCAAGCGCAAAGCGCATTGGTAGAAGTGGTACATACCTTGAAGCAAGTGGTATGTGTGAAAGGATAGAATGAACGAAAAACTGAAAAATCAAACTGCTGAAACCATCCGCTCAAGCATGATCGCACTGGATGGTGCCAGCGGTGAAGGTGGTGGACAAATTCTGCGTAGCGCGCTGGCTTTGTCCATCATTACCGGCAAGCCATTTTGCATCGAAAACATTCGTGGCAACCGACCCAAACCGGGCCTGATGCGCCAACATCTGGTGGCGGTGCAAGCAGCCAGCAAAATTTGCAATGCCAAGACCAGTGAATTGAAACTGGGTGCGTCAAGCCTGCTGTTTGAACCGGGTCAGGTAGTCGGTGGCGAGTATGAATTTGATATCGGCAGCGCCGGTAGCTGCACCCTGGTGCTGCAAACCATTTTACCGGCGCTGTTGTTTGCCGATACAGCCTCGCAAATAAGCATCAAGGGCGGCACCCATAACCCGATGGCACCGCCGCTGCATTTTTTACAGCGCGCCTGGCTACCGCAGTTGGCAAAAATGGGGGTACAAATGGAACTGGGGCTGGAGCGCTTTGGTTTCTTTCCGGCTGGTGGTGGCAAGGTGGTGGCGCAAATTCAACCCTGCCGCCAACTGCTGGCGCTGCATCTGGATGGCCCGGGCGCACGGGTCGATGCCTTTGCCGAAAGCTATGTCGCGGGTGTGCCTGGTACCGTTGCGCTGCGCGAACTGGATTTTATTCGCCGTGGCATGAACTGGGCTGACGACAAACTGCATCCACGTACCCTGCCGGATAGTCAAGGCCCCGGCAATGTGCTGATTCTGACGCTGCAGCAGGAACAGGTTACCGAAGTATTTTGTGCGCTGGGTGAAAAAAGCCTGTCCTCCGAAGCGGTGGCAAACCAGGCCATGCAGCAATTGCGGCGCTATTTGAAATCCGGCGCGGCGGTAGGTGAATATCTGGCGGATCAACTGATGCTGCCGATGGCATTGGCGGGCGCGGGTAGCTTTACGGTCGGGCATGTGTCACCACATGCGCGCACCAATGCCGAGGTGATTGCGCAGTTCTTACCGGTTGCGATTCGCTTTGAAGCGTTCGACAAGTTACATCGCTGCGTAATTCAATCTTTAAAGCCAACGCCCTGACAGGCAATCTGTGCAAAACCGGGTTCGGGTTTTGCACTGCTTTGCACTTATAATGCTGACAAACTTATCCCTCTAACAAAGGAGACCGGATGTCAGCACCTCGCTTGTGGATTCATAGCCTTTTCTTTTTGAGCATTACCCTGCTCGGCCACGCGACCCGGGCCGATGCGCAGCCTCCCAAATGGGATGTCAATCACCCACCCGGCCCTGCCCAAACTGTACAAATCGATACCCGCAGCGGCACCTGGATGAGTGTTGATGTCAGCCCGGACGGCCAGCAACTGGTGTTCGATTTACTCGGCGACATTTACACCCTGCCCATTTCCGGTGGCGAAGCCAAAGCGCTGACCCATTCCATGGCCTGGGACATGCAGCCGCGCTTTTCGCCTGACGGCAAGCAAATCGCTTTTATTTCCGATGCGGCAGGCGGTGACAATCTGTGGGTAATGCAACGCGATGGCAGTGCCGCTCATGCCATCAGCAAAGAACCTTACCGCCTGCTGAACAATCCGGTCTGGCACCCGTCCGGCCAATATCTGGCGGCGCGCAAACATTTTAGTGGCACCCGCTCACTCGGTTCGGGTGAAATCTGGCTATACCACTTGAGCGGCAAGGGCAGCGGCGTGGCCTTGAATGACAAACCCAATTGGCAAAAAGATCTGGGCGAACCGGCTTTTTCGCCGGACGGGCGTTATCTGTATTATTCGCAAGACAGCACTGGCGGCAGCCAATTCGACTACAACAAAGACAGCCACCGCCAAATCTATCAAATTTTCCAGCGCGACCTGCAAGAAGGCAAGACCCGGCCTTTTGTCAGCGGCCCCGGCGGTGCGATTCGTCCAGTGCCATCGCCTGACGGCAAATACCTGGCCTTTGTACGGCGGGTGAATAATCAAAGCACCCTGTTTCTGAAAGACACCCAAAGCGGCATCGAGCGCGCAGTGTGGCC
>JBDLSU010000744.1:0-4668 GCA_039799405.1 Pseudomonadota bacterium
AAACATCAAGGAACTGGGCGAACTGGCCGGCATTGAAGTCCATGCCGACCCGGTACGGCTGGAAAATGACGACATCCAACTGGCGCAAGCCGGGCTGCATGTGCGCTTCAAGTTCGACGGCAAAGGCCCGATCGGCATGAACGACGGCGAAGCCTCCGGCGGGCAGCAGGTGATGAAATCGCTGATTCTGTTGATTGGTTTGCTCAAATCAGAAGACGGTTCCGGCGGCTTTGTGTTCATCGACGAACCGTTTGCGCATCTGGATATTCGCAATATTCAGTTGGTGGGTGAGTTTTTGAAAAATACCGACGCGCAATACCTGATGACTACGCCGCTGACGCACAATACCGATGTGTATGATCCTTCGGAACTCACGCTCATTACCAGCAAGAAGAAAAAGGACATGACCTGGGCGCAGCCGATTTTTGTGTTGCAGCGTAAGGTTGAGGGTAAAGTAGAGCCGGAAGGCAAGGCAGGCAAAGCAGGGCGGCACGGCTAAATTGATGGATAGGATGGGATGACGATGAAAATGACATTTGAAAACCTTGGGCCGCTTGCCAAGGGTGAATTGGAATTGGCAGATCTGACCATTTTGTGTGGCCAGAATAATTCTGGTAAAACTTACGTCACCTACGTGCTGTACTGCCTGCTGAAATCGTGGATCCATCTTTGCAAAATCGACTTGAGTGATGAGCTGGCAACGCTTAATCTCAAAGGCGTGGCAAAAATTGATATCGACCAGAAAATCATTCTCCCCTGGGCTGAAATCGGCAAACAGGCATTGGTCGGCCTGGCCGCGACCTTGCCGGAAATGATGGCAATGCAAACCAGTGCATTCGCAGATACCCGCTTGAACTGGGAATTTGCATTTGGCGATAAATGGCGGCAAAGCCCATTTTTATATGAACATCGCAATGGCGAATCCAACCTGCTGCTAACCATTATCAAACCCGCCAATAGCAGCATCGCCGAAATTACGGCCAGTGATCTGGGTAAGGAACTCATCAATGGCTACGGAATTAACGCGTTTATTGGCGAAGCACTGCTTAAACTGGTGCTCAATGAAACGATGCCTGATATTTTTATTGCCAGCAGTGAGCGGACAGGCGCAACACTCTTTCACCATGATTTGCGCTCCGTAACCAGCTACATAAGTTCAACGCTTGACCTCATAGCGGAAGGCCTTGGCCGCCACCGTATACCCAACAAGACCAGGATCAACTATCCCGGCCCCGTCAAAGACAATATCCGCTTTGCCAGTGTCCTGCCCGGCCCGGACAGCGAAAACGGCACATTAATCAGCGCCCACCCGGAACTACTGGATGCCTTTAGCGCCATTGTCGGCGGCCAATATGTCACCAATAAGGACGGCGCAACCCACTTTCAGCCGCACAAATCCAAACTCCAGTTGGGGCTGGGTGAAACTTCCAGCGCAGTGCGCTCCCTGCTGATTGTTTGGTACTGGCTCAAATATCAGGCCGAAGAAGGCAGCATGTTGATGATTGATGAGCCGGAACTGAACCTGCACCCGGACAACCAGCGCTATCTGGCTCGTTTTTTGGCGCGCTTGGTCAATCTGGGGGTGCGGGTGTTTATCACCACCCATAGCGATACCATCGTGCGGGAATTTAATACCCTGCTGATGTTGTCACGCAACCTGCCGCATTTTGCACAAGTTCGCGCCAGCCACGGTTATCAGCCAGAAGAACAATTGCAGCCTGATCAAGTGCTTTTGTACGTGACGGGTAGCGCAAAATCCGAAGTTAAAGGTGCAAAAACCAAACGCACCATCAACACCTTGATCAAAGTCACACCCGACCACAAACTGGGGCTGGATGTGCAAAGTTTCGACCAAACCATTCTTGACATGAACCAAATGCAAGATGAACTGCGCTATGGCGGTGAATGATGGCGGCGCAAGAAACTTTGGCGATGTTAAAAAACATCCTGAATCCGGAAAAATGTCTTCAGGCCCAAAATGCGACCATTACGATTGCAGAAACCGGTAAGCAAGCCACTCTCAAAAAAATCAATATTGTCAGTGTCGGTACGGATGCGTTTGCACTGAAGTTGGATGAATGTGGATTTCCAGGGCAAAAAGCCTTTGTCGCGCAGCACGACATGCATCGCGCCTGTGATGCCGTCATCTTTTGTGTGGTGGGCGGCGAGCCGTTTATTTTGTGCATCGAGCTTAAATCCAGTGAACCGAACCGTAGCGATATCGCCCAACAATTTCGCAGCGCACATTGCTTGCTGGATTTTCTCGACAGCCTGCTCAGGAACTATCACCATTTGAGCTTGACCAATTGGCCCCGGCGTTATTTTTTATTTCACGACCAAGGGAAAAACCACTTGGCCAAAACGCCATTGATTGAGCACAATGAAAATGATCATCCTGAAAAAGCACTGTTTTTGCCAGTGGCGAATGAGCAAAGGATTTACTTGCGCAAATTGATAGGGAGAGCGCAGCCTTGATTTGGCTGCATGCCCAAATGCTAAAGGTCGATTTCCGGGATAAATCGCACTCCCTTAATTCAGAGCTTCGACACAACAGCACTACCTGCCCCAGACATCATCTACTCTGGAAATTTGTTGTTATTTATCTCAACACAAGATATCATTGCGCCAATTTTTCAGCCTGACGAAACGGCAAGAAAAATTGGCAGCATGGGGCATCACCATTATTTCCGGTGAAGTAAGTGTGTGCGCTTCTGCCATTTGCCCCCCAATCCGCTTGTATTCGCTTGTATTTATCTATCAGGAACTTGCATGAACCAATTTACTTTTATCACCCGCCTTGCCCTGCTCGCCTGCGCCACCCTGCCAGTTAGCGCCATGGCCGAAAAGTTTGCCAAAATCGATCAGGCTTACGCTGCCAGCGACGCCAATTTCATCGTCAATTACGCCCCGGTGTTCGATTTCGATACCGATGGCTGCTTGCCCACTACCGCTATCAGCCGCAGTGGCCAGCAAAATGGCGGTTTGAAGCCAACTGGCAGCATTACTGGCGGATGCCGCGAAAACGCGTTTTTGCCAACGGCCAATACCTACCACCGCTCGGCCCGCCGCACGGTCAATGGCGTCAATTACGACGCCCACATGTATGAACTGTATTTTGAAAAAGACCAGGCCACCGTCTTTGGTGGCGGCCACCGGCATGATGTGGAAACCGTGATCGTGATGTTTAAAAACGGCCAGCCCACCTATGTTGCGGCTAGCGCGCATGGTTCGTACTCGGTGAAAACTTATGGCGAAATCCAGAAACGCAATGGCACCCATCCGGCCATCGTGTACCACAAAGACGGCGTCACCACCCATGCTTTCCGTTTTGCCAAGACTGGTGAAAATCCGGAAAATGCCTATGGTCAGTGGGTCACGCCTGCGGTGGTGAGCTGGAATGTCGCGCAAGTGGCGGGTAGCCTGAGCAATGCGCAGTACCGTGCCAAGCTCAATAGTTTTGATTTTGGCAGCGCCAGTTTTAAAACCAAAGACAGTAATTTCACGAGCCAGGTAAATGCCCTGCGCGATCATTTGCCAGCGGATTATCCGGTGTTTTAATTTGCACCCTGCCAGCAACCAGGGCACGGCACGCCGTGCCCCTACGGTACAATATGGTTTATCCATTGCGCAGGGGGTTGTATGAAAACGTTGATCGTTCACACACTGGTCGCTGTTGGCATCGGGTTCATGTTGGTGCCAGCCCAGGCCGATACCCTGGGCAAAATTCGCGACAGTAAAACCATCACCATCGCGCACCGCGAAGCCTCACTCCCCTTTTCTTATTTCGATGAAAACAAAAAACCGGTCGGTTATTCGATGGATTTGTGCCTGAAAATTGCCGATGCCGTCAAGCGTGAACTGAAGTTGAAGCAGCTTGATGTGCTGTTTGTGCCGGTGACGCCTTCGACCCGGATTGGCGCGCTGGTGGAAGGCAAGGCGGATCTGGAGTGCGGTTCCACCACCAATAATGCCGAACGGCGCAAGCAGGTGGCGTTTACCATTCCGCATTTTATGGCAGCCTCGCGCATGCTGGTGCGGGCCGATTCCGGCATCAAGAACTGGAATGATTTGAAAAACAAGCGGGTGGTGACCACCAAGGGCACCACCAGTGTCAAGCTGATCAGTGCGCGCGACAAGGGCTTGAGCATGGCCATGCAATTGCTGGAAGCGAATGACCATGCCGAGTCGTTTGCCAAGGTTGAACGCAAGGAAGCCGATGCCTTCCCGATTGATGATGTGCTGCTGTTTGGCCTGCGCGCCAAGGCCAAAAAACCGGGTGATTTCGTTATCGTCGGCGATCCACTCTCGGCCGAACCGTATGCGATTATGCTGCGCCGTGACGACGCGCCCTTCAAAGCGCTGGTTGACAAGGAAATGGCGCGCATTATTTCGGATGGCGAATTGCATAAAATCTACGACAAGTGGTTCACCAAATCGATTCCACCGGGCGGCATTAATATGAATATGCCAATGGGGCATTTGCTGCGCGACAGCTTACATTTTCCGACCGACAAAGTTGCGGATTAAGATGCGCCTGTCGCTATGCCAAAGCGTGCTCATTCGGTTTGTGCTTTGGTTTCCAGCTTGATTTCGGGCAAGGACGCCGAACGGCTACCCGCAACCGGTGGATTATTTTGCGCGCGGTAGGTAAACACCAGCGACAGTTTG
>JBDLSU010000745.1:0-5787 GCA_039799405.1 Pseudomonadota bacterium
GTTCGGCAAGCACTCTATGCTTTGCAGTTGAGTTTTCGTCAAGCCCCGGGGCTGGTAGCGGATGGGCGCGACATGGGCACGGTGATCTTTCCGCATGCCGTACTCAAGGTGTTTTTGACCGCGAGCGCCAGAGCGCGTGCAGAAAGACGATATAAGCAATTGATTGAAAAGGGAATTGCTGCTAATATAGACGACCTTTTCGCGGATTTGAGTGCGCGCGACGAGCGCGACACCCAGCGTGCGGTGGCACCTTTGAAGCTGGCTGAAGGGGCGATGATTCTGGATACGTCTGAAATCAACGCCGAACAGGCGATTGCGCAAGTGCTGCATTGGTATGCTGCGGTAAAGTAATCCGGCATGCAAGTTTCAAGCAATATCAAGTAATAATCAGGTAGTAAATGTTGTACCGGTCAAACCATGCAGGTTTTCCTGAATCTGCATTGCTTGGCCGTTTTGGTGCTCATGCTGGCGCAAGGTCAGGGTGAGCGTGGTTTAACCCAACCCGGTTCAATCGTGCATGGTGCGCATTGCCGGCTAACAGTGTAAAAATCTCATGGCTACTGCTCCAACATCTTCTGAATTTTCCGGCATGGAATCGTTTGCAGCACTCTTTGAAGAGTCGCTTTCCAAGCAAGACATGCGTTCCGGCGAAGTGATTTCCGCCGAAGTAGTGCGTCTGGATCACAATTTCGTGATCGTTAACGCTGGCCTGAAATCAGAAGCATTTATCCCAATCGAAGAATTCAAAAACGATCACGGCGAACTCGAAGTCAATGTTGGCGATTTCGTTTCCGTTGCAATCGAATCGCTGGAAAATGGTTTCGGCGATACTATCCTGTCACGTGACAAAGCCAAGCGTCTGGCTTCGTGGCTGGCCCTCGAAAAAGCCATGGAATCGGGCGAAATCGTGGTCGGTACGGTCAATGGCAAGGTCAAGGGCGGTTTGACTGTCCTCACCAACGGCATCCGCGCCTTCTTGCCGGGTTCGCTGGTTGACACCCGTCCGGTCAAAGACACCACGCCTTTTGAAGGCAAGACCATGGAATTCAAGGTCATCAAGCTTGATCGCAAGCGTAACAACGTGGTGTTGTCGCGTCGTGCCGTGATCGAAGCGTCGATGGGCGAAGAACGTCAGAAACTGATGGAAACCCTGAAAGAAGGCACCGTGGTAACTGGCGTGGTGAAAAACATCACCGACTACGGCGCATTCGTGGATCTGGGCGGCATCGACGGTCTGTTGCATATTACCGATCTGGCATGGCGTCGTGTGCGTCACCCATCCGAAGTCTTGACCGTGGGTCAGGAAATCACCGCCAAAGTGTTGAAGTACGATCAGGAAAAGAATCGTGTTTCTCTGGGCGTGAAGCAATTGGGCGACGATCCATGGACTGGCCTGTCGCGTCGTTACCCACAAAACACCCGTTTGTTCGGCAAAGTCACCAACCTGACCGACTACGGCGCATTTGTGGAAGTGGAACAAGGCATTGAAGGTCTGGTACACGTTTCCGAAATGGACTGGACCAACAAGAACGTGGCACCAAACAAGGTTGTGCAATTGGGCGACGAAGTGGAAGTCATGGTTCTGGAAATCGACGAAGAACGTCGTCGTATCAGCCTGGGTATGAAGCAATGCAAAACCAATCCTTGGGATGAGTTTGGCGTTACCCACAAGAAGGGCGATAAAGTCCGTGGCGCGATCAAATCGATCACCGACTTCGGCGTCTTCATCGGTCTGGCTGGCAATATCGACGGTCTGGTGCATTTGTCTGACCTGTCGTGGACTGAATCCGGCGAAGAAGCCGTGCGTCGCTTCAAGAAGGGCGATGAACTGGAAGCCGTGGTGTTGGCCATCGACGTGGAACGTGAACGCGTTTCGCTGGGCGTGAAACAACTCGAAGGCGACCCATTCAACAACTACTGCGCCATGAATGACAAGGGCGCATTGGTCTCCGGTACCGTGAAATCGGTTGAGCCAAAGGGCGCTGTGATCCAGTTGTCGGATGAAGTTGAAGGCTATCTGCGCGCTTCCGAAATCTCGCGTGACCGCGTGGAAGATGCGGGTACTCACCTGAAAGTGGGCGACAGCGTGGAAGCCATGATTCTGAACATTGATCGCAAGGCACGCAGCATTCAGTTGTCGATCAAGGCCAAGGACAATGTGGAAACCGAAGCAGCAATGCAGAAAATGGCGGCCAGTTCCGACGCCAACGCTGCATCCGGCACCACCAGCCTGGGCGCATTGTTGAAAGCCAAGTTCGATAATAAGAACTGAGTAAAAACTGAGTAAAAACCAGGTAACGGCACCGAAATGACTAAATCCGAGTTGATCAACCGGCTGGCTGAGCGTTATTCCCAGTTGGTGGCGAAAGATGCAGATCTGGCCGTGAAAACCATTCTTGATGCGATGACCCAGGCCCTGGCCACGGGGCAGCGCATCGAGATCCGGGGTTTCGGCAGTTTTGCCCTGAATAGCCGCCCACCGCGGATCGGGCGTAACCCCAAGTCGGGCGACAAGGTGATGGTGCCGGAAAAACGGGTGCCGCATTTCAAGCCGGGCAAAGAACTGCGCGAGCGGGTCGATGCCATGGTCGGGCAACCGATTATTGAAGACTGATGGCAAGATCATTCAGAGGGTTTTAACCGTTTGTGGATTTTGTTGATGTGCCTGGTTTGACAAGTTTTGAGAACGGCATCTGCGGATGCCGTTTTTTTTCATGTACCATCATGGTTTTGTCGCTGGATTTGTGCGAAAAAGGTGTGGCCTTATGAAATTCGTTTCCAAACTCATTGTCATCCTGCTGTTTATCCTGTTATTCCTGTTCTTTTTTAGTTTTGCACTGAAAAATACTCAGCAGGTTTCCTTGTATATACTGCTTTCGTATGAATTACGCGGCCCACTGGTATTGTTGTTGCTGGGTTTTTTCCTGGGTGGTGCCATACTCGGTATATTGGTGATGACGCCGACGCTATTCAATTACCGCCGTGAGTTGAGCAAGTCGCGCCAGACTGTGCAAAACATGCAACAAAATAGCAAACCCACGCTGACCCAGCCCGACATGCTGGGGCTGTAATACCACGCTAAGCCACGCTAACAACAGAGTCAATATGGAATTTGAAATTTGGTGGTTATTGGGCGTGCCCATTTTTTTCGCGCTGGGTTGGCTGGCAGCGCGGGTGGATATCCGGCAATTGCTGTCCGAATCACGCAGCTTGCCGCGCGGCTACTTCAAGGGCCTGAATTTCCTTCTCAACGAACAACCCGACAAGGCGATTGACGCCTTCATCGAAATCGTCAAATTTGACCCCGAAACGGCCGATTTGCACTTTGCACTGGGTAATTTGTTTCGCCGTCGTGGCGAAACCGAACGCGCGATCCGGGTGCATCAAAACCTGCTGTCGCGGCCCGATCTGCCGCAAGAACAACACGAACAGGCACGCTACGAACTGGGCCAGGATTATCTGACCGCCGGTTTGCTCGATCGCGCCGAAGAAACCTTTAACACCTTGCTCGAAACCCAGTACAGCGGCCAGGCGCGTCGTGCCCTGCTGGAAATTTTTCAGCGCGAAAAAGAATGGCAACGCGCCATTGATGCGGCCAACGCCTTACAACAATCCGGTGCTGGTTCGCGCCAGAAAGAAATCGCCCAGTTCTATTGCGAACTGGCGCAGGATGAACTGGTACATACCCACCCGGATGTGGCACTGGCCTTGCTGGAACAAGCCTTGCAGACCGACCGCAAAAGCGTGCGCGCCACCATGTTGATGGGCGATGCCCAACTGGCCAAGGGCGAAGTGGAAGAAGCCTTGCTGACCTGGCGTCGGGTCGAACAACAAAGCGTGCCGCATGTGGCGCTGGTGGCGCAACGCCTGATGGATGGCTATAAAAGCGTGGGGCGGGCGCAAGAGGGCGTGAATTTGCTCAAATCGTATATGTCGGAAGCCTCGGCCATCGATTTGCTGGAAGTGGTATTTCAGGCCGTGGTGGAACTGGACGGGGTGGAAGCGGCCCATCTGTTGATCACCACCGAACTGCGCCGTACCCCGACCCTGCTGGGGCTGGACAAATTGCTGGAAGTACGGTTGATGGATGCCGAGCCGCAAATCTGGCAAGAACTCTCGATGGTAAAAAATCTGGTACACGGCTACACCCAGAAACTGGCGCGCTATGAATGCAGCCATTGCGGTTTCAAGGCACGTCAGTTTTACTGGCACTGCCCTGGCTGTAATCAATGGGAAACCTATCCGCCGCGCCGCACCGAAGAATTGAATGTGATGGCCTGACCCCAGGCCCAAGAAAAGACCTGACCATGAAAATAACGATTATAGGAACCGGCTATGTCGGTTTGGTGACCGGTGCCTGTTTGGCCGATGTCGGTAACGATGTGTTTTGTCTGGATCTGGACCAGAAAAAAATCGACTTGTTGAATAACGGCGGCATGCCGATTCACGAACCAGGGCTGGATGTGATTGTGGCGCGTAATCTGGCGGCCGGGCGCTTGCGTTTTTCCACCGATATCGCCGCCAGCGTAGCGCATGGTGAAGTGCAATTTGTCGCGGTCGGTACGCCGCCGGACGAAGATGGTTCGGCCGATTTGCAATACGTATTGGCGGCGGTGCGCAATATTGGCCGCCATATGAATAGCTTTAAAGTGGTGGTGGACAAATCCACGGTGCCGGTTGGTACCGGCAAGCGGGTGCAGGAAGCGATTCAGTCTGAGCTGGATGCCCGTGACTTGCGCACCAAGTTTTCAGTTATCTCCAATCCGGAATTTTTAAAAGAAGGTGCTGCAGTCGAAGACTTCATGCAGCCTGATCGCATCATTATCGGGGCTGATTCCAGCGCCGAAGGCCAGCATGCGCGCGACATTATGAAGGCATTATACGCACCCTTTAACCGCGATCAGGAATGTGTGGTCTGGATGGATGTGCGTTCGGCCGAATTTACCAAATATGCCGCCAACGCCATGCTGGCAACCCGTATTTCGTTCATGAATGAGCTGGCGATTTTATCTGAGCAAGTCGGGGCCGATATTGAAGCGGTACGCCATGGCATTGGTTCCGACCCGCGCATCGGTCACGGTTTTTTGATGGCCGGTTGCGGCTATGGCGGCTCGTGCTTTCCCAAGGATGTGCAGGCGTTGGTGCGCACGGCCGGAGAATACGGGGTGGAACTGCCGATTTTGCTGGCAGTAGAAGATATTAACGCCGAGCAAAAACTGTTGCTGGGTAAAAAAATCATCAGCCGATTTGGCAGCGATTTGTCCGGCAAGCATTTTGCCATCTGGGGGCTGGCGTTCAAACCGAATACCGACGATATGCGCGAAGCGCCGTCGCGCGTGGTGATCCGCAATTTGATCGAAGCAGGTGCCAGCGTTACCGCGTATGATCCGGTGGCAATGGACGAAGCGCGCCGGGTATTGATGCACGACCTGGCCGATTTGCCGGGCCGGGAACGGCTGCAGTTTGCCGCCAGTGCCGAGGCTGCGCTGCAGGACGCTCTGGCGCTGGTAATTGTTACCGAATGGGCGGTGTTCCGCAGCCCGGATCTGGAGCGCATGAAGCGCAGCCTGCGTGAGCCGATTATTTTCGACGGACGCAATTTGTTTGAACCGGAAGCCATGGCGGAAGCCGGGTTTGAATACATTGGCATTGGCCGTGGCCAGTTTATGGTGCCGTAATGGGAGCAGGAGTCATGTCGCAAGCCTATTCTGAGTTATTTGCCACCGTAGCCAAAGTGCGTTTGCTGGTGGTAGGCGATGTCATGCTGGATCGCTACTGGTTTGGCGA
>JBDLSU010000746.1:0-4971 GCA_039799405.1 Pseudomonadota bacterium
GCTGGCGCGCAAGTTGGCATACTGGGCAATCTGGCGATTGGCCGGGGGGCGGATGGCAAATGCAATCGCAGCGTTTTGTCGTTTGATACCAGCGCAATTCCAGATGATGCCACCATCACACGGGCGTATGTGACGGTGCATTACAACACCAACGCGGGCAATCCCTGGGCTTCGCCTGCTGGCAATTCGCTGGTGGTGGATGTGAAAAGCGGGGCCTATGGTGCCACGCCGAATACGGAAAGCGGGGATTGGGCCGCTGCAGCGGGTGCCAGCAATGTCGCCAGCATTGCCAGATTTACCAGCGGTGCCAAACAATCGGCCGATTTTTCCGCGCAGGGGCTGGCGGCAATCGCCAAATCCGGCATCACACAACTGAAATTGCGCTTTGCCTCGGATCAGACCAGTAGCTCGCTGTATTTGTTCATCACCAAGAACGCCACCTTGCATGTGGAATATCAATAAGGGCGGGTGATAAACCCGCATTGGCCCCGGTACGTTGTACCGGGGTCAGGATTTTTGGTGATGCACCAGTTGCACCACGCTGCTGCTGGTTTCACCCAGGTAGCGCTCGCGCTTGCTGGCTTTGAGCAAGTGTAAATCCGCCACAAACAGGCCATCGACGCAATGGCCAAATTCGGAATCGACACCAAAACTGAGCAATTGAAAGCCGCCTTCATCAAACAGCGCCGCATATTGCTTGTAGAGTACCGGAATTTTATGCCCGCCATCTTTGAATATCTGCTGCAACAGTTCAAACCCCTGTTCCCGGTTGAGGCCGGAAAAGCGCGCCAGTAAATCGGCATAGGTGGCTTCATCCACTTCATGGGTGTGTTTGGCTTGCGCCATCACCTCCGGGCCGTAATAGTAGCGGCGATAGTAAAACACCAGGGTGTCGCGCAACAGCTTTGGGTAGCTGGCGCTCATGCTGACCGGGCCGATCAAATAGCGGATTTGCGGGTTGTGGTTCAGATACGCGCCCAGCCCTTGCCATAAATAGTCCAGACTGGCCTTGCCCCAATAATCCGGATGCACAAAGCTGCGCCCCAGTTCCAGCGCCTGCTGCAACACCGGGGTGGCGGCCTGGCGGTACTGGAACAGATTGGCCGTGTACAAGCCCTTGCTGCCGCGCAGGCTGGTAATGTTGCCGGTATCGCCCAGCCGATAGGCCCCGGCAATGGTCAACTTGTCTTCATCCCACAGCACCAGATGCTGGTAGTAGTGATCAAATTTGTCCAGATCGCGCCGCCGCCCGGTGCCTTCGCCCACCTTGCGAAACGCCACTTCGCGCAAGCGCCCGATCTCGCGCAGCACGGTCGGGTGTTGTTCCCAGTTGCACAGATAAATACGATGAAAATCGCGGGTTTTGCCCAGCAGTTGCGCGCTCTTCAATTCTTTTTTGATGACGCTGCTGTTTTCCGGATGGGCGATGGTTTTTTCGGTGACGAAAATCGCCTGTTTGCCCTTGCCGATTTTATACAAATGCTTTTTCAGACGCTGGATCAGCGCCGTATCGGCCAGATGTTTGCCCTCCAGCGCCGCGTGCGGAATCACTTCACCAACCCGGAATTTGATTTCGACCGAATGCTTGTTGAACATTTCATTGGCCAGCAAGGCCATGCCCAGTGGCTTGTACAACATCGACGCGCCATAGAACAGTAGCGAATTATTGGCTTCGATAAAAATCGGCAACAAGGGCGCTTTGGCTTTGCGCGCAAAGTGTAAAAAGCCGCCTTGCCATTTGCCATCGCGTATGCCTTGCGGGCTGGCGCGCGAGACTTCGCCGGACGGGAAAATAATCACCGCCTGCTCTTGCTCCAGGCTGGCCAGAATATTTTTATAAAACTGTTTGCAAAAGCCTTCGTTGATATTGTCCAGCGGCAGCAACAGTTCATGCAGCGGTTCAAACACCATTAGCATATCGTTGGCGACGATTTTGACATCTTTGCGCACCTCGCCCACCAGCCGTAGCAGGGCCAGGCCATCGAGCGAACCAATCGGGTGGTTTGCCATAATCACCAGCCGCCCCTGCGACGGAATATTGCTGCGGTCGCGTTGCGAAATGCTGTAGCTGAAGTTGAAATAATCAAAAATACTATCGATGAAATCCATTCCGGTTACGCCCTGGTGTTGCTGCAAAAAGGCATTGATTTCATCTTCCCGCGTCAGCTTGCGCAAAAACGACATGGTGGATTTGCGCACAAACGGCGGTTGATTGGCGAAACCCGGAAATTTGCTGACGACCGACTGTTCAATATTTAACATGGCTTGTCACAGAACTGTAATAAAAGTAATAAAAATGTGGTGACCAAGAGAATATTTTGCTACGGCGGATTTGTCAAGGGGCAGCGCAAAAAAGAAATGTGTGGCAAGCAAAAAAACGGGTTAAAAGCGTGGCTAGTAGCCTGTCGGAATCAGGTCAAAGAGATGCCAAATTGGGAACGAGTATGAAAAATCACGTACCAAGTAAGACCGTTATGGCGCAGTTCCCATCCACATATCCACCACGTTCTGAAATTGGGTTTGCACCAGACTCTTACCGCAAAGATCTGGCCTCAACAAAAATTCATAGGTGAGATTGATTGCCATCGCAATTTCGTCTTTTGTGAGTTCCGCACAGAATACACAAAAGAAATCCCGGATATCGACAATCGCCAGGTCGTATTCAACGCCACGCGTGAATTCGATAAGCTGTTTTGCTGAGGAAAGCCGTGCATCGCTGTGGACCCCAGACGCAAAGATGACGTATTTCGTTAATTTTCCTTTCAGCATCTTTTCGTGGAAATCTGGAAGTCGGTTTTTCCAATCGTCGCGCACAGTGACTTCATATGCGCCAATTAGGCTACCATCCCTGAATTCCTCGATGTCACCACACGTCCCATCAAAAGTATCAGACGCATGGGGATGATGGGTCTTGATCGAATTACCGATACGCATCCTATGAATAGTCAAGAATGCAGCAACCAGAAACTGTTGTACATGACCTTCTGATTTTAGTGCCAATATCTCCTCGCAGAGCGCAAGCGATCTAGCATAGGTCATGTAGTTCTTCGGAAGCGGTGGCATCGCTTTGGGAATAGCCCGTGATTCAAATAGCCGCCATATCGCATGATCAAACAAGTGCCGTCGATCATCATTTGCCATCGTCGCCAATTGCGAAATGAAATTGGCGAATCGCGGATCACTCTTCAAGTCAAAATTGCGGACGTTTCCTTTCCATCCAAGATTTTCACCGAAGGCCGTTACCGCCATGTGGTAGGTGACATGGCGGGTCGTGAGTCCGGCAGCTAGTTTCTTGTCACCATACGTTCCGCGAATTACCACTGGAATCGCCGAGAAATCCCAATCCTCACTTGTTAGCGAATAGGAAATAAAGAAGACCATCGCAAGTCGGACACTTCCCTTAGCCGAAAGTATTGTCGAATCAAACAGGTGGCCAATCTTGGCTGGCACTACGGCTGCTATCGGTGCGCCCTCGATTAGCGAATCTAGTTGATCCAGGATTGCGTCCACAGCAGTTTCAATATGTCGGTTTCGTCCTTCGCTTGCCATAAGTTAAGCCGCCTCAAGTGTAAGTCCTGCTTGGGTTTGCACGTTCAATTCTTCACTCGGATTATGTTTAAGTTGTTCGGCGATCGCCAATCCAATCGCAGCGGCGAGCATAGGTGGTACAGCGTCGCCGACTTGTTTGTATTGTGCTGACCGTGATCCGCAAAACTCAAGCTCTTTTGGAAATGTCTGAATAACTGCACACTCTTCTACCGTCAGCCTGCGCGCTCCTGGAACGATTCCATCTCTTGGCGTCCCGCCTGCGAGTAAATGGGCGTGATATTCAGGGACAATTCCAAGTGTGTCAATCCAGTGTGTTTTACTACCACCTGATGAGGCTAAAATGGTATGACATGGGCCATTAGGATTAATAGGCCGTCCACCACCGTTATAAACCTGGCCAGCGTATGGACTCGGTCTAAGATCAGGGGCCTTGGCGAATGTTACCAAGCTGGCCGGAACGATTCCGTTTGGTTCGTGGTTAATAAAATCCCGGCTCTTCGGATGTGGAAGTAAAAGTCCCGGCCCGTGCGTAGGCGCGGGTAGGCGAAGTGTCCTATCTTTGCAGCCGAGCACGAACAAACGCCGCCGTTTCTGTGGTACACCAAAGTCAGCGGAATTTACAATAGACCAGTTTAAATAGTAACCAAGTGCAGCGAGCTCATGGAGAACGCCATCGAAGTACGGGCGAACACTGCTCATTGTCAGCCCAGGTACGTTCTCCATCAAAAACATGTACGGACGCACCTCTTTAACGCATCGGATGAACTCAGGCACCATATTGCGGATATCAGCAGCGGCCTTCCGTGCGCCTCCCATTGAAAATGGTTGGCACGGCGGCCCGCCAGCCACCAAATCGATTTTCCCTTTGAACTGCGAAAACCCAACACCACGTATGTCCTCGTTAAAGTGTTGTGCTTCACTTGTATGACTGGCGTAGGTTCCCATAGCGTCGCGATTAAATTCGACGGCAGCATGCACCAAAAAACCTGCCCGCTGAAGCCCAAGGGACAGGCCGCCTGGCCCTGAAAACAGATCTAGAACATTCATTATTGTCAATTACCTAAGCGGTATTTCATCGAGGCTGGATGATATCACGTGACGGACATGACTGATACGATAGCGTAGTTGACGGTTCCTTACCGAGAAAGTTGATCACACAGGCAGCACAAAGCCGGGCGGCGGGTAATCGAAGTGCGCTTACAATCGCGGGAGTGTGGTTAGAGGTGGGCCTTGTACAACTGCAGCGCTGCAAAAAATTGGCGACAGCGTAAAGACTGCCGCCAATCAAAAACCGAGGCTGGAATGGTCGTGCTTAAAACAGCGTGGATTTAAACGGGCAGATGCTCAGAAGCGGTAGCCCAGACCAATGCCAAGCAGGAAGGGATCCACCTTCACGCGCGAGACCTTGGCACCGGCGTCATT
>JBDLSU010000747.1:0-2508 GCA_039799405.1 Pseudomonadota bacterium
GGCAGACCAATGGCTGACCAGATCGAATAACGTCCACCGACCCAGTCCCAGAACGGGAACATATTGTCCGGATCAATGCCAAACGCGGCAATTGCTTCCAGATTGGTCGAGAGTGCGACAAAATGTTTGGCCAGATCGGCTTCAACGGCATGCTGCAACAACCAGCGCCGCGCCGAATGGGCGTTTTGCATGGTTTCCAGGGTGACAAAAGTTTTGGAGGCGACGATAAACAGCGTGGTGGCCGGGTTGAGCTGCTTGAGCGTGGCGTCCAGATCATGTCCATCGACGTTGGAAACGAAATGCAGCTTCAGTGTGTTGCTGGCATACGGGCGCAGTGCCAGCGTTGCCATCTTGGGGCCAAGGTCGGAGCCGCCAATGCCGATATTCACCACATCGGTGATCGGCAAACCGGAATAACCCAGCCACTTGCCGCTGCGCACCCGCTCGCTAAAGGCGGCCATGCGTTGCAATACCTGGTGGATATCCGGCATGATGTCGTGGCCGTCCAGCACCAGCTTGCTACCCTTGGGTGCGCGCAGGGCGGTATGCAATACGGCGCGTTGTTCGGTGTGGTTGATTTTGTCACCGGCAAACATGGCATCGCGCTGCTGACATACACCGCGCTCTTGTGCCAGCGTCAGCAATAATAACAGCGTGTCGTTTTGCAACTGGTTTTTGGAATAATCCAGAAACAACCCGGCCGCCGCCAAAGACATCTGGCTAAAGCGCTGCGGATTGTCGGCAAACAGGCTGCGCATCGACCACAGGCTGGCTTGTTTGGCATGGTGTTGCAAAGCGAGAAAACTGGCTGTCTCGGTCAGGGCGGGCATGGGGCGATCTTTCATAAGGCTCAAAAGTGCTGCAAGTATACTGCAAAATGTCGCCAAAAAGAAAAAACACTACAAATTTTGCACTGTCCGGGCAGGCTTTTTCGTACTGGTATGCTGCGCATTGCTGGCCCTGATCCGGATTATTCGCGTACTGTATCCGGTTTTTACTGCGCAGAAAGGGCTGGCAAATCGACTGTTTCCCATGGGGAAGCCATGGCCTGGCGGCAAGTGGTCTGTGGGGCCTGAAAAGAAAACCATAAAAAATGATTGCGGCGAGACGGTTTTGTAGTAAAATTTCATAATCGTTACTTGAGAGAATTCATTATGTCCGCCGCCCATGCAATGCATCCGATTATCTTGGCCGTTACCGAGCGCATCCGCCAGCGCAGTCAGGCTTCCCGCGCGGCCTATCTGGCGCAACTGGAACTGGCCCGCCGTCAGGGCGTGCAGCGCGGCGCATTGTCCTGTACCAATCTGGCGCACGCTTTTGCTGCCTTTCCGGCCAATGACAAGCTGGCGCTGAAAGAGCAAAAAAAGCCCTCGTTGGCGATTGTTTCATCTTACAACGACATGCTGTCGGCGCATCAGCCTTACTTTGGCTATCCGGACATGATCAAGCAAGCGGTGCGCGAAGTCGGTGCGGTAGCGCAGTTTGCCGGTGGCGTGCCTGCCATGTGTGATGGCGTTACCCAGGGCCAGCCGGGGATGGAACTGTCGCTGTTTTCGCGCGATACCATCGCCATGTCAACCGCGATTGCGTTGTCGCACAATATGTTTGATGCGGCCGTCTACCTGGGCGTATGCGATAAAATTGTGCCCGGTTTGTTGATCGGCGCACTTTCGTTCGGGCATTTGCCCGCCGTATTTGTACCCGCCGGGCCGATGACGACCGGCATGTCGAATTCGGAAAAAGCCCGCATCCGCCAGGCTTATGCCCAGGGCAAGGCCACCCGTGCTGAACTGCTGGAATGCGAATCGCAGTCCTACCACGATGCCGGTACCTGCACCTTTTACGGCACCGCCAACAGCAACCAGTTTTTGATGGAAATCATGGGCTTGCATTTGCCTGGCAGTGCCTTTGTCACCCCGAATACCCCGCTGCGCGCGGCGCTGACTGCTGCGGCAGCGCAACAGGCGGTGGGCTTGTCCAGCCAGGGTGAACACTATATGCCGGTGGGCTGGATCGTCGATGAAAAAGTCATCGTCAATGCTGTCATCGGTTTGCTGGCTACCGGTGGCTCGACCAACCACACCTTGCATCTGGTGGCGATTGCCAAAGCGGCCGGGCTGGTGCTGGACTGGGATGATTTCAATCAATTATCGAATGTAATTCCAACCCTGACCCGGATCTACCCGAATGGCACCGCCGATGTTAACCACTTCCATGCCGCTGGTGGTTGCGGTTTTGTGATTCGCGAATTGCTCGATGCCGGATTGTTGCACGACGACGTGAATACCATCCTGGGCCACGGCCTGCGCCAGCATTGCCGCGAAGCGTTGCTGGTGGAAGGACAGTTGCAATGGCGTGATTCGCCGCAAAGCAGTGGCGATGAAACGGTATTGCGCGGCGCGGCCAATGCCTTTGCGCCGGATGGCGGCATGCGTCTGGTGGCGGGCAATCTGGGGCGTGCCATCATGAAAGTGTCGGCGGTCAAGCCCGAATACCGGGTGGTGCGGG
>JBDLSU010000748.1:0-5992 GCA_039799405.1 Pseudomonadota bacterium
ACTGCCCGCCGTATACAATTGTTCCGGCTCCACTGCCGCCGACATCAGCAATTTTACGCGTTGGTCGTAGAATACATCAATTAGCCAGGTGAAACGGCGCGCTTCGGATGACATGGCGGCCGACATTTGCGGAATGCCGGACAAAATCACGGTATGAAAGCGGCTGGCGATTTCGAGAAAATCGTTTTGCGAGCGTGGCCCGCCGCACAGGGTGGCAAAATCAAACCAGACCACGCCCCCGGCGCGGCGCAGGGCGCGCAGTTCCCGCCCTTCGATGTCGATGCGGGCGTCCTGGTCTTCGGTTTCGGCTACCTTGACGAAGGCATCACGCAAGGCGGAATCGGTATCGGCACTCAAGGGGCAGAGATAAGATTCCACTTGTTCCAGCGCACGCTGGCGGTAGTCATAGCCAGCATCGACATTGATCACATCCATGCGTTGCTTGATCAGTTCGATGGTGCGCAACATGCGGTCGCGGTGCAGACCGTCCGGATACAGGGTGTCGGGCGCATAGTTGGAAGTCATGATGAAGGACACGCCATGGTCAAACAAGGGTTTGAGCAGGTTGTACAAAATCATGGCGTCGGCAATGTCGGAGACATGAAATTCGTCAAAACAGATCAGCCGGTATTTTTTGGCGACGCGCTTGGCAACTTCTTCCAGCGGATCGGCAATGTCTTTCATTTCATCCAGTTGGCGGTGGACATCGCGCATGAATTCATGAAAATGAATGCGGGTTTTGCGGATCAAGGGTACGACAGAATAAAAGCTGTCCATCAAAAATGATTTGCCGCGCCCGACCCCGCCCCACATATACACGCCACGCGGTACGCTGGGGCGGCTGATGATGCGCTTGATGCGGCTGGAACGCGCGCCCTTGTAGGCGCTCCATTCGTCAAAGCAGCGCTGCAGACGGGCAATGGCCTGCAATTGCGCGGCATCGGCAGCGTAACCGCGCTTTTCAAGCGCTTGTTGATAGAATTGTTCAACATTCATGTTGGCTGAGGCCTCCTGCACCGGCCGGGATGATTGGGAATTGAGAAAGCTTCAGGTAAGGTATTGGGGTACTTATTTGGGTAACTTATTGGGGCCAGCTAGTTGGGCTGCTGCAAGCGCATTTCCACCACCACCCGCTTTGGATAACTGATGGCGGGTTTGCTGGCGGCCAGTGGCAACAACAAACCCAGCCCCAGACCAACATGCCCACCGCCACCACCGACACCAATCGAGACCGTGCCAGTGCTGGCGCTGGAATCCGGAAACGCCGCTGGTTGCAACCACTCGGCATGCAAATAGCCCGGCTTGTCACACACCACACGCAATTGCCCCTGCGCTGGCAACACCAGTGTGGCTGGCGTGGTCATTTTTTGCTGCATCACATCGTTGCTGACCACGCATTGGGCACCGGAAATTTCTGCGCCCTGCCACGCCGTTTCAAAGCTGACGCTCACTGGCTGCTGTGGCAGGCTGGCGCAGCCGGACAACAGCGCCAGCGCCAGGCAGCGGGACAAAGCGGCGTTCATGATCAGAAATGCATGATCAGAAATTGATGGTGCGCTTATCCACCGCCAGCGCCGCTTCCTTAACCGATTCGGACAAGGACGGGTGGGCATGGCAAATCCGGGCGATGTCTTCGCTGGAGGCTTTGAATTCCATCGCCACCACGGCTTCGGCGATCAATTCCGATGCCACCGGGCCGATGATGTGTACGCCCAGAATTTCATCGGTTTTGGCGTCGGCCAAAAACTTGACCATGCCGGAAGTATCACCCAGCGCACGGGCGCGACCATTAGCCAGGAACGGGAATACGCCCGCTTTGTAAGCCACGCCATCGGCCTTCAATTGCTGTTCGGTACGACCGACCCAGGCGATTTCGGGCGAAGTGTAAATTACCCAGGGAATGGTGTTGAAGTTGACATGGCCGTGTTGCCCGGCGATGCGTTCTGCTACCGCCACGCCCTCTTCTTCGGCCTTGTGTGCCAGCATCGGGCCGCGCACCACGTCACCCACCGCCCATACATTGGGCAAATTGGTTTTGCAATCGCCATCGACCGCAATAAAGCCGCGTTCGTCCAGTTGCAAACCGACTGTTTCAGCGCCCAGGCCAATGGTATTGGGTATCCGGCCAATCGAAACGATCAGGCGATCAAAGGTGGCTTTTTGCGCCGTGCCCTTGGCATCTTCATATTCCACCGTCACGTCTTTTTTGCCTGCGCTGATGGCACCGATTTTCACGCCCATATTCAGCGACAAGCCCTGTTTGGTGAACAGCTTTTGCGCTTCCTTGGCGATTTGTTCGTCCACCGCGCCCAAAAATACCGGCAAGGCTTCCAGCACTGTCACTTCGGCACCCAGACGACGCCAGACGCTGCCCATTTCCAGACCAATCACACCGGCACCGATCACACCGAGTTTTTTCGGCACGCTATCCATCGCCAGCGCACCGGTGTTGGAGCAAATCAGTTTTTCATCAAACGGCACACCCGGCAAGGCGCGCGCATTCGAGCCAGTGGCAACCACCACATGTTTGGCTTGCAGGCTTTCTTCGCCCACTTGCACGCTATAGCCGCCATCAGCCTTGCCAGTGAAGCTGCCACGACCGTGGAAGAAGGTGATTTTGTTTTTCTTCAGCAGATACAAAATGCCATCATTATTTTGTTTGACCACGCCGTCTTTGCGCTTCAACATCTGCGGCAGGTTCAGCGCCAGGCCCTTGACATCGATGCCGTGTTCGGCAAAGGCGTGGCTGGCGTGATCAAAATGTTCTGACGATTGCAGCAAGGCTTTGGAAGGAATACAGCCCACATTGGTACAGGTGCCGCCGGGTGCCGGGCCGCCCTTGGCGTTTTGCCATTCATCGATACAGGCGACTGTCATGCCCAACTGGGCGGCACGAATGGCAGCCACATAACCACCGGGGCCAGCACCGATGACGACTACATCAAATTGTTTACTCATAAAAATGTCCCAATACGTTTCATACGCGCTTATGTTTTTGTTCAGGGTGTGGCATCGTCAGGAATGAAGATGCACGCCAGAATATAAATGAGGATGCCTACACCGAAATAGCAGGTGAACAGCACAAAGGCCAGACGCCAGATCCAGCTTTCCAGATCAGAAACCCGGCCCAGGCCACCGCACACGCCACCGATCCAGCGATCATTGCGTGAGCGGCGGAAGCTGTTGACCTTGTTGCCATTGTGCTGCGCACTCTCGGCCATCAGACGCGCCTTGAGCTGGGTGAATTCGCTCTCATTGATGGCACCGGCCTGCAACAACTGGTGCAGGCGGTTGATATCGTCCGAGATACTCATTACAGATCCAGCAACAGACGGGCCGGATCTTCCAGCGTTTCTTTCATCGCCACCAGGCCGAGCACGGCTTCGCGACCATCAATAATGCGATGGTCATACGAGAGTGCCAGATAATTCATCGGGCGGATCACGATCTGGCCGTTTTCGACCACAGCACGATCCTTGGTGGCATGCACCCCCAGGATGGCGGACTGGGGCGGGTTGATGATCGGGGTCGAGAGCATCGAGCCAAAGGTACCGCCGTTGGAAATCGAGAAGGTGCCGCCAGTCAAATCTTCCAGCGTCAGCTTGCCTTCCTTGGCCTTGGCACCGAATTCACCGATTTTCTTTTCGATGTCGGCAATCGACATTTGATCGGCGTTGCGCAAAATCGGCACCACCAGACCACGTGGCGAACCAACCGCGATACCGATATCAAAATAGCCGTGGTAGACGATGTCATTGCCATCGACCGAGGCGTTGATAACCGGATATTTTTTCAGTGCCGCGACGGCTGCCTTGACAAAGAACGACATGAAGCCAAGTTTGACACCATGGTTCTTTTCAAACGCATCTTTCCACTTGTTGCGCAAGTCAATTACCGGCTGCATATTGACTTCGTTGAAGGTGGTCAAAATCGCGTTGGTCGATTGCGATTGCACCAGACGCTCGGCAATACGGGCGCGCAGGCGGCTCATGGGCACGCGTTGATCGGGACGTTCGCCCAGATCGGGGGCGGCAGGCGCAGGCACGGCTTGCAAGGCCGGTTTGGCCGCAGCCGGTGCGGCGGCAGCAGGTGCGGCTGGCGGGGTTTCCAGTACCCGGATGACATCGGCCTTGGTAATGCGGCGATCACGCCCGGTGCCGGAAATATTATCGGTATTGATGTTATTGTCGGCCGCCAGCTTGGCAGCGGCCGGCATCACCACATTGGCACTGGCGGCTGGCGCAGCGGCCACGGCGGCGGCGGCAGGTGCTGCAGGTGCGGCAGCGGCGGCAGGGGCGGCCACGGTACCAGCCGACGCTTCGGTATCGATCAGCGCGATCACTTCACCGGACACCACCATGGTGCCATCGCCCTTGATAATCTGGGTCAACACGCCCGCGCCCGGCGCAGGCAGTTCGAGTACCACTTTATCGGTTTCGATATCGATCAGGTTTTCGTCGCGCACAATCGCTTCGCCAACCTTTTTGTGCCATTTCAACATGGTCGCTTCGGCGACCGATTCCGACAGTTGCGGAACTTTAACTTCAAGAATTGCCATGTATTTCTCCGTTTTTGGTTAAGCCGGCGCTGCTCTGGCAGCGCCCGGGCCAGGGATTTTTTATTTGGTCAGCACAAAACCTTTGAGCTTGGAAAAGGCCACGTCAAGCAAGGCTTTTTGCTGCGCATAATGCTTGTCGTAGTACCCCACCGCTGGCGAGGCACTGGCCGGACGGCCAGCGTAAGCCAGTTTTTGCCCTTCGTCCATCGATTCAAACAGATTGTGTTGAATCTGGAACCATGGCCCCTGGTTTTGCGGTTCGTCCTGCGCCCACACCACTTCGGTCAGGGCCGGGAATTTTTTCAATTCAGCGGCAAAGGCCTTGTGCGGGAACGGGTACAGTTGCTCGACCCGGATGATGGCGGTGTCATGCACGCCACGCTCTTTACGGGCATTGACCAGATCGTAGTAGATACGACCGGAGCAAGCCAATACGCGCTTGACTTTTTTGGCATCGATTTTTTCATCCACTTCGCCAATCACGGTATGGAAACCACCCTTGGCCAGTTCGGTCAGGGGCGAGCCTGCATCCTTGTAGCGCAGCAGCGATTTGGGCGTCAGGATGACCAAAGGCTTTCTGAACATACGGATCATCTGGCGGCGCAACAGGTGGAAAATTTGCGCGGCCGTGGTCGGTTGTACCACTTGCATATTGTGATCGGCACACAGTTGCAAAAAGCGCTCCGGACGCGCCGACGAGTGTTCCGGCCCCTGACCTTCATAGCCGTGCGGCAGCATCATCACCAAGCCGGAAGCACGGCCCCATTTGACTTCGCCCGAGCTGATAAACTGGTCGATCACCACTTGCGCGCCATTGGCAAAGTCACCAAACTGCGCTTCCCAGATGGTCAGGGTATTCGGTTCGGCGGTGGAATAACCGTATTCAAAGGCCAGTACCGCTTCTTCCGACAAGACCGAATCGATCACCAGAAACGGGGCCTGTTTGTCCGATACATGTTGCAGCGGAATGTAGCAGCCATCGTCCCAGTTTTCGCGGTTTTGATCATGCAATACCGCATGACGATGCACAAAGGTGCCACGGCCAGCGTCTTGCCCGGTGATGCGGATGGCATAGCCCGATGCCACCAGGGTGGCAAAGGCCATGTGTTCGCCCATGCCCCAGTCCAGATTGATGTCCCCCCGGCCCATGGCGGCGCGATCCGACAATACACGCTCGACCAGCGAGTGCGCTTTGAAGTCTTCGGGAATCACGGTAATGCGCTGGGCGATGCGTTTGAGTTCGGCCAGCGGTACGGTGGTATCGGCAACGTCAGTCCATTTGCGGTTGAGGAAGGGCATCCAGTCAACTGCGTATTTGTTTTTGAAGTTGGTAATGACCGGATCAACCGTATGTTTGCCGGCATCCATGGCGTCGCGGAACAGTTTGACCATGTCATCGCCGCCGCCACTGCCAATGGTGCCTTGCGCTTCCAG
>JBDLSU010000749.1:0-10892 GCA_039799405.1 Pseudomonadota bacterium
TATCCGAAAAAGCCATTGCATGTAGTGGTAGAAGAAATGTGTGCTTCCGGCGGTTATTACATAGCCGTGGCGGGCGATAAAATCCACGTTAATAAGGCCAGTATTGTGGGCTCGATCGGGGTTTTGATGGATGGCTTTGGTTTCACTGGCCTGATGGACAAGCTGGGTGTGGAGCGGCGCTTGATGACGGCTGGAGAAAACAAGGCCATACTTGATCCTTATAGCAGCACCAGCAGCAAGCATAAAGCCTATGCTCAGGCGATGCTCGATGAAATTCATCAGCAATTTATCGATGTGGTGCGCAAAGGACGGGGCAAGCGCCTCAAGGAGTCGCCCGAAATGTTTTCCGGCTTGTTCTGGACCGGGGCCAAAGCAATTGAAATGGGGCTGGCTGATGATTTTGGGACGGTTGAGAGCGTGGCGCGCGATATCCTGAAACAAGACCAACTGCTGGATTACACCGAGCATGAAGCCTGGGCAGACCGGGTGATGAAGAAATTTGGTGCCTCCATGGGGGCGGGAGCCGTGCAGGCAATCAATAGCGGTAGTGCCTGGAGTGTACATTGATGCAATGCAATATGTGACAGCATGATGAAATCGTCCTTGCATCTTTAGGATAAGCGACTATAGTAAAGATATTCATCGTTTGATCTCAGGAGGTCAAAATAATTCAAAAAGCGAACCGGCAACACAGGGCTTTATTATTTTGAAGTGCTTGGCATGTGTAACCTTTTACTGCATCAATGATGCGGCTTTGTACGGACCAAGAATCCGTGCAGTCCCTCCGGGGACAAAAAAACGGCAATAGCGATATTGCCGTTTTCATTTTGTGCGCCGGATTGTTCTGTCATTCTTATTATGCAATCGTTCTTTGTGGTTGCTGCGGGTTGGCAGTTGGCTGAAATGCTGCCCTGTTGTAATTGATTGGGGGACTTGATTTGGCGCAAGAAGCCTTGTATCCGGATGACGAATTTGTTTGACCTGTTCCGTCATTTCGCGGTAAAACTGAGCTTGTAGACACCTGTTTCATTTAAGATGGTAGTGGTGGTGGGTGGTCTGGCGGCATGCCGGACCGGATTATCGATGAACTCAACAGCAAGGAAAACATCATGGATCAAGCAAGCAAGGATTACGCGCTCGAAATTCTGGACAGTGCGAAAAATGTCACATTGGCTACCATACGGCCCGATGGTTATCCGCAGGCAACCATCGTTAATTATGTTCATGAAGGCCTGGCAATTTATGTGGGTATTGGCAAGGATAGCCAGAAAGCCAAAAACATCAGCCATTGCAATAAAGTGTCCTTGGCCGTCAACGCTGATTTCACCGACTGGGAGCATGTGCATGGTCTCTCGCTCGGTGGCACCGCCGAATTGGTCACTGATGCAGCAGAAAGCGCACGGGTTGAAGCGGCAATGGATAAAAAATTCCCGGATATCCACGAGTGGGCCCACTCGGATGCGCGTCATACCGTCGTATTTGTGAAAATTACGCCACAAGTGATTTCACTGTTGAATTATGAAAAAGGTGTGGGCCACGCAGACCTCGAAACCGTCTGATCGTCACTCCCGGTATCCCTGGGTGCTTGCCTGCGATGATGCGATTTTGCTTGCACTCAAATCGTCGCTGCAGCCATCCATTTCAAGCTGGTCAGGGTGCTGAGGGATGGCTGGTATTCACAACCGATCCAGCCACTGCGCCCTGAGTTTTGATACCCTGCCTGATCCAGTAAAGCGAACAGGCTGGCAAAATTAATTTCACCGCTGCCTGGTTCATGGCGTCCCGGCGCATCGGCAATTTGAATATGGCCAATGTGCGCCAGGTGCTGCGACAATGTCGCCACCACATTTTCTCCCATCCGGTGCATGTGATACACGTCGTATTGCATCAATACATTCTGAAACGGGCACTGCCCGATCAGATCAAAAACCTGTTGGCTGTGATGCAGGAAAAATCCCGGTACATCGAAGGTATTGATGGCTTCAATTAACAGCGTCAGGCCATGCTGGCCTAATTGCTGTGCGGCCCAGTTGATGTTGTCCAACAAACAGTTGCGCGCTGTTGCTGCATCCAGATGCGGCGGGGCGATTCCGGCCAGACAATTCAGTCGTGGCGTACCCAGCAGCAGAGCATATTCGATGGCCTGCGCCACCCCGGCGCGAAATTCATCGCGCCGCGCCGGGTCGCAAGCCAGGCCGCGCTCACCTGCGGCCCAGTCTCCGGCGGGTAGATTGTGTAGCACCAGCGGCAGTTGGTGGCGTGCCAGCTCTTGCGCCCAGGCTTGCGCCGGAAGGGAATAGGGGAATTGCACTTCCACCGCCGTAAAGCCTGCTGCAGCGGCGGCACCAATGCGTTGCAGCAGCGGCAGCTCAGTGAACAGCAGGCTCAGGTTGGCGGCAAAGCGCGGCATGACGGGGATGTGACCTTATGCCACGCCAGCAAAGGGGGTCAGCAGGGTCAGCATTTGACCAAATACCTTGGGGCTGGCGGCAATGATGTCACCCTTGTACAAATAGTCGGATTCGCCGCTGAAATCGGTGACGATGCCACCCGCTTCACTCACCATCAGGGCACCGGCTGCGATATCCCATGGCTTCAGGCCTTTCAGGCAAAAACCGTCGAAGCGACCTGCTGCAATATAGGCCAGATCCAGCGCGGCAGCACCCAGATTGCGCACGCTTTGGGCGCGTTCAATCAGCAGGCGTTGAATTTGCATGTATTGGTCGAGTGATTGGTTTTCGCGGTTGGCAAAGCCGGTGCAAACCAGGGCGTTGGCCAGGCGGTCGTGTTTGGTGACGCGCAAGCGTTTTTCGTTCAGATAAGCGCCGCTGCCCTTGGTGGCGGTAAACAGGTCGTTGCGGCTAGGGTCGTAAATCACGCCCTGGGTGATGACGCCACGATGTTGCAGCGCAATCGAAATGCAGTATTGGGGAAAGCCGTGGATAAAGTTGGTGGTGCCATCGATTGGATCGATGATCCAGACGTATTCATTTTCGTCGTGTAAATTGGCGGAAGCGCCCGATTCTTCGGCCAGAATCGCATGGTCGGGATAGGCTTTGAGCAAAATTTCAATAATGGCTTGTTCAGCGGCTTGATCGACTTCTGTGGCAAAATCCTTGTTTTGCTTTTCAGTGACCTGCAGGCGGTCGGTGTCGAACGAGGCGCGATTGATGATAGCCGCGCCACGGCGTGCGGCTTTAACCGCAGTATTGAGCATGGGGTGCATAGAGCTTCCGTTAAAATGTCGGTGTGCTGGCGGATACCGGGTATCGGCATCTGACAGAACAAAAAAGTTAAAGAACGATGCAATCAGGTGCCAGGATCAAATTTTGATGCGACGCTTGGGCTGCATCATCCAGTTTTTGGCACAAATTGCTTAATGGCGCTATTTTAAATGAATCTGCCCAAAATCAAAACCTCTGTTTTTCATCAAACGCGATTTATTCTGGTTGAGACCAGTCATCCGGGCAATATCGGCGCGGCAGCACGCGCCATCAAAACCATGGGTTTTGGCCAGTTGGTCTTGCTCAGGCCGCGTTTTGACGATGCCCTGAGCCATCCCGAGGCGATTGCTTTTGCCAGCGGTGCGCTCGATGTGCTGCAGCAGGCGCAGATGGTCGATACGATAGAGGCGGCTTTGCAGGGCGTACATTTTGCGGCAGCGGTGTCGGCACGCTTGCGTGAATTTTCACCGCCGGTTGTGACGCCGCGCGCTTTGGCAGCGCATATTACTTCCGATGCATTCATTGAAGCTGCCCAAAGCAGCGCTTTGATTTTTGGCAATGAGCGCTATGGTTTGCCCAACGAGGTGGTAGAAAAATGTCAGGCTTTGATCAATATTCCGGCCAACCCGGAATATTCTTCGCTCAATCTGGCCCAGGCGATTCAGGTTGTGGCTTATGAATGCCGTATGGCGGCGCTGGAGGGGGCAGGGGCACAGCCAGTGCTGACGGCTGCAACGGTTGGGACGATTGGCTTTCAGGGCAAAAGCGCCAGTCTGGAACAAATTGAAGGCATGTACGCGCACCTGGAACAAGCCCTGATTGCGATTGAGTTTCTCGATGCTGATAACCCGAAAAAGCTGATGCCGCGCATCAAGCGTTTGTTTGCCCGCAGTGGGCTGGAGCAGGAAGAGGTGAATATTTTGCGTGGTATTGCCAGCCAGATCTTGCAGCCAAGGGCGCGCATCAAGCGTGAAAAATGAGCGCAAAAATAAGCCAAGCCGGATCAAATTGCGCCAAGCTTGTGGCGCGTCAACTTACCATTGAAATGGATTGGGCTGGCCCGCGTAAATATTGCGCGAAATTTGTAGTTCCCGATCCACAATGGTTTGTACAAAGGCTTGCGGCTGTTTCATGGCTTTGAAGGTGGTAAAGCCCTGTTCCAGAAATGCTTGCAAATGCCCCAGCTTGGCCATCCGGGCCGGGCCGCGCATTACCACCAGGGTGGTGGCCAGAAAGGGAATCCGTACCAGACTGCACAGCGAAGTGCCCAGGGCTTGTACCATGCCGATCTGGCGTTCGCGGTCAATACAGGTGGTTAAATCGCGAAAGGCCTCAATGTAGTCGTTTTCGCTAAAATTTTCACCCAGTTGATCAGCCATGACCGCATCCATGTTTTCCGACAAGGCATCGAGTGTGATGGCGTTGGCGATGGTGTCGAGAGTATGGTAGGACAGCAGGCGTTCCAGCGTGGGAATGATGCGTTCGATATCGGCATCGCGTTGGGTCAAATCACGCGCACCGTACAATTCTTCCAGAAAAAATTCTGCAGCAGCATGAGTGTTGTTATTGGCTAACAAATCGGCATGGGTTCGCGCCAGACGTGCTGACTGATAGCGTTTTAATGCCATGCGTGCGGCCAGGGTGCTGGCCTGATGTTTGGCCAACTGGCGTTGCGCCATGACATTGGTCAGTTGTTCGCGCATGCGACGGATGAGTTCGACTTTATTCATAATGTGTCGTTTTACCAGAAAAGCGTAGAATCGAGACTCTATAATGCAGTAATGGAACAGCCAGGGTTTCGGGTACACTAGCTCAAACAAATTGGAATCAAAGACATGCACAATCCCAATCCGCGTCGCTCGTTTTTGAAAATCAGTCTGCTCGGTGCAGCGGCGCTGGCCGCAGTCGGCACTGGCTATCAACTCACCCATCCCGATCCCGGCCCCGCCAAATATACGCTTGATGATAACGCTAAAATGGTGCTCGCCGCCGTGATTCCGGTGTTATTGCAGGGCGCGCTGGTGGGTGACCCAACTGCAGCAATCCAGCAATCAATGCAGCGGGTACAAACTGCGATCAGCTCACTGCCACTACTGGCACAGCAAGAGGTGGCCGATTTGTTCAAGCTATTGGCACTTGGCCCGGCACGGCGCTGGCTGGCTGGCGTTGATCCGGAATGGCGCGAAGCCAGCCATGAACAAATACATGGCTTTTTGCAAAGCTGGCGGGTACATCGTTCTCCGACCCTGCAAACGGCCTATATGGCCTTGCATGATCTGGTGCTGGGCACCTGGTATGGTGATGAATCGACCTGGGAGCGCATTGGCTACCCCGGGCCGATCAAGGAATTACGCTGATCAAGCCATAATCCGGCACGAATCCAGGAACGATTTCAAGCAGATTTTGCGCAACCCAGTTCAAGGAAAACGAATGAGAAATACCGCAATCAGCGTACCAGCGACCCCGGTTTCGGGCATCATTCCCGACCCGATTCAAGCGGGTCTGGCAGCAGGCTGGAACGTGCTGGATGGCAGCAAAATGACGGCCGAACTCAAGCTCGATGCCGATGTGGTCATTATCGGCAGCGGTGCCGGTGGTGGCGTCACCGCCGAAACGCTGGCGCTGGCCGGGCTGAAGGTGATTATTGTGGAAGAGGGCGCTTTAAAGTCTTCCAAAGACTTCAAGATGCGTGAAGCCCAGGCCTATCCCAGCTTGTATCAGGAATCTGCAGCGCGCAAAACCCTGGACAAAGCCATCAATATCTTGCAGGGCCGCACCGTCGGTGGTTCCACCACCATTAACTGGACTTCCAGCTTTCGCACGCCCAATAGCACGCTCGATTATTGGCACCAGCATTTTGGCCTGAAAGGGTATGGTGCCGAAGAACTGGCACCCTGGTTTTTCATGATGGAGCAGCGCCTCAATGTCAGTACCTGGATGGCCCCACCGAATGAAAACAACGATTTATTGCGGCGCGGCGCAGCGCGGCTGGGCATTCCGGCGGCCGCCATCATGCGCAATGTGCGCGGCTGCTGGAATCTGGGCTATTGCGGCATGGGTTGCCCGACCAATGCCAAGCAATCGATGTTGATCACCACCATCCCGAGCGCGCTGGCGAAAGGCGCAACCCTGCTGACACGGGTGCGGGCTGAAAAACTGGTATTGAATGGCGAACAAGTCGAATCCCTGCTGTGTCTGGCGCTAACTGAAGATGGCTTGAACACCAATGGCGCGCAAGTTAGTTTGCGTGCCAAACATTTTGTGGTGGCGGGTGGGGCGATTAATTCACCCGGCTTGTTATTGCGCTCGAAAGCGCCCAATCCACATGGTTTGCTCGGCAAGCGCACCTTTTTGCACCCGACCGTAATTACCGCTGGACTGTTTGAGCAAGCCGTTAACCCGTTTGCTGGTGCGCCCCAAACCATTTATTCGGATCACTTTTTGGGTGTTGCGCCGATTGATGGCGCAATCGGCTACAAGCTCGAAGCACCGCCGTTGCATCCACTGTTATTGGCGTCCACCATGAGTGGTTTTGGCAAGGAGCATGCCGAATTGATGCGCCAATATGCGCATATGCATGCCAGTCTGGCGCTGTTGCGTGATGGTTTCCACGAACAATCCAGCGGTGGCAGCGTCAAGTTGCGTGCCAATGGTTCGGCGGTGCTGGATTATCCGATTACCGATTTCGTCTGGGATGGCGTGCGCCGGGCCTGGCTCAGTATGGCTGAAATTCAATTTGCTGCTGGTGCCAGACAAGTCTATCCGGTGCATGAGCAAGCCCAACTGTATACCTCGTGGGCGCAGGCGCAGGCAGGTATCAATGCCCTGCCATTACGTGCGTATCAGGCCCGTGTAGTATCTGCCCATGTGATGGGTGGCTGTGGCATGGCGTCAGATGCCAGCCGTGGTGTGGTGGGGCCGGATGGGCGTTATTTTGGCCTGGCGAATTTGTCGGTGCATGATGGTTCGATTTTCCCGACCTCGATTGGAGCCAACCCGCAGTTATCGATTTATGGCATCACCGCGCGCCTGGCTGGCCAATTGGCGCAGCAATTGACCGGAAAACCCGCACCAAAGTTAGAGGCCCCCGCAACTTGAGAAAGCGCCAGCATGTATTTGAGTTACCTCGATCAGCAGCAAGGGCAAGCCAGTCCACGCGCCGGGCTGGTGGCACGCACCCTGCAAACCTTGTTAGTGTTGCAAGTGCTGGCGGTTGTTGGCATGAGCTGCTTGTTGCATCAGGTATTGCCATGGTCTGCTACTGGCTTGGGCGGGGCAGCTAGTCCGGGCTGGTTTTCCTGGTTTGGCTCAATCGGGTTGGCATTGCTGGCCCTGATGGTGGTGCGGCTGTTGATTACGGCACACAATTTTTCGGTGGCCGCGCGCTGGGCCAGTGTTAGCCCGCGCCCATTGGACTGGTGGCAGCGTTGTCGCTGGTTTTTCGGGGAATTTTATGCCACCTTGTATAGTTCTTCCTGGGGCATGCACCATTGCGCCTTTGCCAAACGCGAACATGACGCTTCCAGCACGCTGCCGGTGTTGTTAATCCACGGCTATGTGTGCAATAGCGGCTATTGGCAGCGTCTGAGTCAGGTGTTAAGCCGTGCCAGCGTCAATCACTACGCCATTGATCTGGAACCGGTGTTTGGCAGCATTGATGATTATGTGCCCTTGATTCACCGTGCCGTCGAAGCAATCTGTGCCGAAACTGGCCAACAGCAAGTGATCATCGTCGCGCACAGCATGGGCGGACTGGCGGCCCGTGCCTATCTGCGTGCGCAAGGCAGTGTGCGGATTGCGCAGGTGATAACCCTCGGTACGCCGCATTACGGTACGGCCTTGGCTTCACGCGGGCCGGGGCGCAATTCACGCCAGATGGAGTGGAATGGCGAAAGTCGCTACGGTGAATCAAATGCCTGGCTGGCGCAACTGGCGGCCAGCGAAAGCGCCGAAACCCGCGCCCTGATTACCTCAATCTATTCTTATCAGGATAATATCGTGGCACCGCAACTGTCCAGCCATCTGGAAGGTGCCAATAACATCGCTTTGACTGGCATGGGGCATGTGGCACTGGCCTTGAATCCGACGGTGCAGCAACATGTGCTGGAGCAAATCCGGCGCGTTTCATGAAACTGGCACGGCCAGAATAAACCAGGCTCAAGTTGCAACACACATACAAACATCCGGCATAAGACAAACAAGCATCAGCTAATTAAAAAAGGCCGGAATCATTCCGGCCTTTTGTCTGGCAAGTGCAAGGCTTAGAAGTGAACGCCCTTCAATAACTGCTGCATCGCCATTTGGTCAGCCGACAATTGTGGTGCTTTCTTGTCAGTGACACCCTTGGCAGCATCCGAATCCGGGAACATGCGGAAGGTAGTATTGAGCACCGTCTGTGCCAGACGAGGCATCAAGGTATGCAAGACCTGACCGAATATACCAACACGGGTTGCGATGCGTACCGGTTTGTAGACGATGGCTTCGGCGATCAATTCGGCCGCATCTTCCGGTGCCAGAGTCGGCACGTTCTGATACAGCTTGGTTGGCGCAATCATCGGGGTACGTACCAGTGGCATATTGATGGTGGTGAATTTGATACCACGGTCAGCCAGTTCGCTCGATGCGCAACGGGTCCAGGCTTCCAGTGCGGCTTTGGAGGCCACATAGGCGGAGAAGCGCGGGGCATTGGTCAGCACGCCGATGGAGGAAATATTCACCACATGGCCGCTCTTTTTCGCGATCATCGACGGCAGCAAGCCCATGGTCAGGCGCAGGCAACCGAAATAATTGAGTTGCATGGTGCGTTCAAAATCGTGGAAACGGTCATACGACGATTCAATCGCACGGCGAATCGAGCGGCCAGCATTATTCACCAGCACATCGACGCCACCATGGTTGTCGATCAGCAGTTTGACGAAGCGGTCGCAATCTTCCATATTCGCAGCATCCATCGAATAGGTGATCACCTCAAAGCCACGGTCATTGATTTCTTTCTTGGCCTCAGCCAGTTTGTCTTCATCGCGACCGCAAATAATGGTAATGGCACCGGCTTCTGCCACTTTGTGCGCAGTCGCCAGACCAATCCCGGACGAACCACCGGTAATCAAGACCACTTTGCCCTTGACCTGGCCGTGCAGGGTGCGGTCGATGAACAGATCGGGATCCAGATTGCGCTCCCAGTAATCCCAGATCGGTGCGGCATAGCTTTCCAAAGGCGGGCAACTGATGCCACTGCCTTTGAGCGCGTTGGCAGCATCGCGATTGTCAAAGCGGGTCGGGTAGTTGACATAAGCCATGACTTCGGATGGCAGTGCCAGGTCTTTCATGATCGCTTCCATCACGCGCCGTACCGGAGTCAGGCTCATCAGGCCTTTTTTCACACTTTTCGGAATAAAGCCAAGCAAGGCGGCGTTGATGCGGATGCTCATGGTCGGGGCATGGGCAGCGCGGCACAGCACATTGAGCACTTCGCCCACGCGCATCGGTTCCGGATCGGTCAGGTGGAAGGCTTTGCCATCCAGATTGGGCTGGTGCGCGATATGATCCATCGCGTTCACCACGTAATCGACCGGCACGATATTGATACGACCGCCTTCAATGCCAATGGTGGGCATCCACGGTGGCAGCATTTGACGGATGCGTTGGATCAGCTTGAAGAAATAGTAGGGGCCATCGATTTTATCCATTTCGCCGGTTTTGGAATCACCCACCACCATGCCCGGGCGATATACGCGCCATGGCACTTTGCATTCGGTGCGGACGATTTTTTCTGATTCATGTTTGGTGGCGAAATAGGGTTGATCCAACCCTTCGGCTTCGTCAAACATGTCTTCGCGGAAGATGCCTTCATACAGACCGGCAGCGGCGATTGAGCTGGTATGGTGGAAGCATTTGGCGCTGATGGCAGCGGCCAGACCGATTGCATTACGCGTGCCTTCGACGTTGACTTCCATTTGCTCTTCGGCACCGGCTTTCATGTCATAGATGGCGGCCAGATGGAAGAAATGATCGATATTGCCGTTCAGGTTTTTGATGTCGTCCTTGGAGACGCCCAGCTTGGCGCTCTTCAAATCACCATACACCGGGATGGCTTTGGTCTTGCTGGCGCCCCAATATTCGAGCAAGGCCGGTAGCTTGTCGCGGCTTTCTTCCCGCATCAGGAAGTACACCACACTGCCTTTGCGTGCCAGCAGTTTTTTGACCAGACGTTTACCGATGAAGCCCGTGGCTCCGGTGATGAAATACTGCATGGTTGACCCTCCCTAAAAAACACAAAATAAGCGATTCTTGCTCCAACGCTTCATATTACAGGGCCGCGCGTAATAAGCAAGGACAAGCCATCGTTGGCTTGGATTTGCGTTTCTGTTTCGCCACGAATTGCGTTTGCAGCCCCACGCGTTTAGAACCCCATCTCTAGATTTGCCCGTTAGAATGAGCGCTATTGAATGTCCGTCGGCTGTCCCGACTGTTTGAAATCCCCAAATAAATCCCCAATATTAGGAGCTGGTAATGGTTAAGAAATTGAAAGCAACGGGCAAGACTGACGACAAGCAATTGGCCAGCGCCGTTCGCACTTCAGCGCAGCAAATCTGGCAAGCTGGCCTCGGTGCCTTTGCCAAGGCCCAGGAAGAAGGCGGCAAAGTATTCACCAAACTGGTCAAGGAAGGC
>JBDLSU010000750.1:0-3124 GCA_039799405.1 Pseudomonadota bacterium
GATCTGTCGCGCCGCACCGAAGAACAAGCCACTTCGCTGGAGGAAACCGCTGCCTCGATGGAAGAATTGTCCAGCACCGTCAAAGCCAATAACGAAATCGAACACAAGGTAAATCATCTGGCGCAATCGGCATCGCGGGTGGCGCTCAAAGGTGGCGAGGTGGTCACCCGGGTGATGGATACAATGAGGTCGATTGACGCATCATCGAAGAAAATTGTCGATATCATCGGCGTGATTGACGGCATCGCCTTCCAAACCAATATTCTGGCTTTAAATGCTGCGGTGGAAGCGGCGCGTGCGGGTGAACAAGGACGCGGCTTTGCGGTAGTCGCCTCCGAAGTGCGCAACCTGGCTCAGCGCTCAGCCACCGCCGCCAAAGAGATCAAAACCCTGATCAGCAATTCGGTCGAACAAATCGGCGCCGGTGCGCATCTGGTTGACCAGGCCGGCGCCACCATGGATGAGGTGGTCGCGAGTGTCAAAAACCTGACCAATGTGATGGCAGAAATCACCACCGCCGAAGACGAACAGGCCAGCGGCATTTCGCAAATCAATCAAGCCGTGATGCAACTGGACGACATGACCCAACAAAATGCCGCATCGGTGGAACAAGCGGCGGCAGCGGCGCAGGGCATGATGGATCAATGCGCCAGTTTGTTGCAGTTGGTTAGCATTTTCAAGCTGGCGCCTGGGTTGGTTAAACCCGGTAGTGGCAATCTGGCAGTGAGCAGAAAACCGTTCCGCAAAGACGGCGTCAAACGGATTGCGGCATAGCGTTCGGGACTGGGGCCAACCCTTGATTTATCATCCAATCCTTTGCCAAACTTGCACCAGGCCAATAATATGCGCAATTGCAAAGCTAAGGCAAATCAGACTGCTCCAAATCCAGAACGGCGTTATCTTGCTACGCGCAAACAGAAAAAGTGGCAACAGCACCGCACCACGTACCAGATAAACGGCTGAAATCCCCAGCAGAACCCACGGCAAAAGCGGCAGCGGCCTGATCACCCCGGCACCCGACAAACCATACAGCGCCCAAAGTGCCAGCACTGCGGCAATGCCCAGTGTGACCACATGCTGCCACACCTGCCCACGCTCGGTGGCACGCGCAAAGCGCTCGCCTGCGCCGAAAAACCGATACCACGAGGCACCGCCAAAAATGATGGCGATGTGAAGCAAGGAAGCGGTACCGCTCATGGCAGCCGCGATGATTAAAGCCGAATTCATGATTTCCTTTTTCAGTAGAGTTTCAACTTGGCTCAGGCCAGCGCAAACCAAACGGCAAGTGGGGCGGTGCGAATACAAAATGCAGCACCCGGCGCAAGCTGCTGCCGCTGGATCTGGACGAGGCATGCAACAGCAACGGTCGCATCAACACTACCCCGCCACGCGCCACGCAACACGCTACTTCCGGCTCTTGCTGGCGCATCTGCGCAGCGCGAGCGGGATCGATGAAACCGGATTGATGTGATCCGGCAATGACACGCAAAGGGCCATCGTCGGGGCCGCAATCATCCAGGTGCAAGCGCAGCGCCAGCAATGGTTCCAGCACTGCCACTGGCGGCTGCACAAACCATTGGCCTTCTTTTTCTGACCAGCCTTGTAATGCGGGATGATCGATGCGACTGGCAACCGGAATGCTGCGATCCTGATGCACCGACACCAACCAGTTGCGCTTGCCGGATTTTTCAAAGTACGTACACTGCACGGCGCGGTAGTGTGTGGGGATGACTGGCGGCTGATCTTTCTGTACTCGTGGCTGCAATCGTTCTTGCAATTGCTGGGCCAGTTGCTGGCACCATGCGCTTGCCAACAGGGTACGGCTGCCTGCGGCGTAAGCATTTTCCAAAGCAAGCGCGTCTGCATAGGCTTTGCAGCTTGCGCTATCAAGCACATCCGGGACGATGGCGTAGCCATGGCTTTCAAGTTGTGCGTGGCTGGACAACTCTGCCAAATTTTTATCCATCGCCGCCCCTTTCTCTACCGGGTTGTTTTTCAACAATTTGGCGTAGCAAGGTGGCATCGCTTGCGCCAAGTTCGCCCAGGCTGGCATAGGCTTGCATCAGTTGCCGGGTTGCGTTCGCGAGGGGGGCATCGAAAGTTTCACCATGTTGCAGGCCGAGGCGAATCAGGCCGGGTAATGCGCCTCCGACGAGATTTATGATGATGGTTTTGATATGCTGGATTTGGGTAGTGCTTAATTGGCGCAGAAATTGGCAAAACAAGCGGGCCAGTGGCACACGGGATGGTGGATGCAGCGTGGGACGTTTGGCGATGCGCACGGCGTTGAAGAATAAAAAGCATGCGGTCTTTACATCAAACTCGCCAAAGTGATTGGCGGATTTAATGTAATTGGCCAATACCGTTGCATAAAGCGTAGTGAGTACTTCGTTCGGGCAATGGCTCAATACCTTAATATGCAGGCGACTGAGGCGACCTGGTGCATCTTCATGTGTTGGGAAATTTGTCAACCAGTCGATAATTGCAGTAGTGGTCAACTTGTCCAAACGACGATCAGCGATGACCCATCTCATGGCAAAGGCGGCATCCGGATGATTGCTATGAGCTTGTATCCAGCGACAGGTATTGCCGAACATGAAGTCATCCAACCGGTTAAACTGATTCCCCCAAGCACGGTATAGAAAATGCGCATTTAAGTTAATTGCATTATTGGCATGTGCCAGCCATGCCAGCACATGTGGTTCAATCAAGGCATGGGATTGTTTCGCGTTCAGCCAAGCCTTGAAAACAAAATCTGCGCCCGATGCGATGCAGTTTTGTTCCACTGCCAGCCAGGCTATCAGCGCATCCTTCACCACGCCAGCGTCTTGTTTCGCATCCAGCCAAGCCTTGACAACAAAATGGGCTTCCGGTGCGATGCGGTTTTTCTCCATCGTCAACCAATGACTCACCGCGTCTTTTACCAAGGCCGGAACTTGGCTTGCATTGAGCCATGCCACAGTCACATACCCCGCGACCGGATACCTTGCAAATACCGCAAGCCAAGCCTTGACCGCCGCGCCCACTTCCTGCCCCATGGCTACATCACCCAATTTATCGGCGATATTTAACCATGCGCCAAGTAAAAAATGGGTTTGCGATTCTGTGGGATGGGCATGCAACC
>JBDLSU010000751.1:0-7598 GCA_039799405.1 Pseudomonadota bacterium
TTTTGCAGGCAGAAAGAAACTTGTCGGGTGACGATGCCCTGATGCAAACCCTGGGCCAGAATTTTGAAGAAATCGGCGTTGCCATTGCCCAGCACTGGCATTTCCCCGATGTGTTGCAACATTGCATGGCCCCAACCCAAAGCAAGGTACCACCGCGCGCCTCGGCCAATGCCGAAGGCTGGTTCCAGATGGTGTCACTGTTTGCGCGCCGGGTTTCTGACGCCCTGTTCCGCCTGCCGGAAGGGCGCGAACGAACCGAAATCAATAGCATCATGAATTTTTTTCATCAGGCCCTGCAACTCAAGAACGATGAAACCCACGAATGGATCGATAACGCGATGCAGGAAACCGACACCCTGCTGACCAATCTGATGCACCCGCTAAATCTGGAACAGGCACGCATTACCCTGCGCAAGAGTTCGGAAAAGGTGCTCGACTCGCTCTCGTCACAAGACAGCCTGAACAAGGGCAATGATGGCAAGAAGCCAATTGAGTTGATTCACCAGGCCTTGCGCATGCTTCATGCCGAATATGAATTCGACCTGACCATGCTGTGCCTGCCCAGTGGTTCGGCCGGATTGGTCGGCGTCTCAGGCGTGGGACGCAATGCCAATCAGGTGACGCCCAAATTCCGCTGCGCTGGCCCCAAACTGGATTTGTTTCAGGTGATCATGTCGAAGAAAATCGATCTGTATGTGGCCGATGTGCGCGCCCCCAACTACGCCAAGCTGATCCCGGAATGGTTTCCGGGCCTGGTCGGGGCGCAATCGTTTTTGGCTTTATCACTGGTGCATGAGGGCAAATTTTTGGGCTTGCTGTACGGCGATTATTCCAGCCCGCGTCCGACACCACCGCATGAAAAAACCGAAGGTGCAGCGCAAAAATGGCGACAGCAATTAATTGCAGCCTTGTTGGCAGGCAAGCCAGGCGCACATTAACTTTATTAAGCTTAAGCAACTGCCGCCACCAGGGTGTCGGCACAACAAAAATCGGCCCGGCAATTGATCCAAAACCAGCCGAATGTGGCAGAATCAGCAGCAGTGCCTGAGTTTTGCTGCAGCGCTTTACGTGCGCAAAATACGGCCTGTATGCATCCCCGTCTTTGATGCATCCACTACCTGCCTGGCCCTGATTTATAGCAATTTCACAAAGATTTTTACTTGATGCTCCAGTTTTTTAGATTTTTTTATATCCACTGCAGAGCGTCACCTTTTTACAGCACATCCACACCATGAATGTGTCGCTAATTTCACCACTTTATCAGGAGTCTCATCATGCTGCGTCGTACTTTGCTTGCCTTGTTGTTTTCCACCATTGCGCCCGTTTCCCAGCTTGCCCTGGCCGATGATGCGCCCCCCACCCCCACCAGCCTGAAGGGCGGAAAAGTGATTACCGCAGACGAGGCAGCGGCATTTTCCAAAGCCAAAAGTGCGGTCTTTGTCGATACCCGCAGCGTCCTGAATTTTGGCAAAGGCCATATACCGGGCGCAATCGGCGCGGCATACAAGGAAAAGAGCGAAAAAGTCGAGAATTTTGATGGTAGTCTGGATCAATTTGATGCCAGCAAAATTCCATCCGACAAGGCTGCCAAAATTGTGTTTTACAGCGATGGCCCCACTGGCTGGAAATCGTACAAGGCCGCCGTACTGACCATCAAGCAAGGGTATACCAATGTCATGTATCTGCGCGGCGGCTTTACTGACTGGACGGCAAAAAACCTGCCTGTAGAACGCTAACGCTGCGCTTCCGATAGCACCACAGAGCAGCCGGCTGTTTTTTTGTTATGCATTCGTCGTACCACGGGAGCGTTGATGACTACTTTTTTGTCCTTCAGAACACTGGCCGGCCAAGTTCGCTGGGGGGTTGCGGCATTGGTCATCACCGGCCTGCTGCTGGTTTATCTGGGAATCAAAGGCTCCAGCCAGGCCAATCAGGCGCTGGACAATGCCGCACTGGCAGAAAAGCTAAAGTCAGCGCTTGATTTGAGCTTGCGCGGGGTTGGTGAAATCATCCTCACCGAAGGTTCCAAATCCTCCCGCGAGCTCACTTCCCGCGCATCGCAAGATGTGGTGCGCTTGTTGCCGGAGGCAGCCAAACGCTTCCCGGAACTGGCAAAAACTGAAAAAGACTGGCCGCAGCTATCCCAGTCGATTCAATTGATTCTGGGCCAAAAACGCCCGACGCCTGACAACGACGAAACCATGCTGGCACTGGGCAAATTAAGTGGCGCGGTGGCCGAAAGCGTCCGCATCACCCAGAGCGTGGCCGAAAATGCCGAGAAAATCGCCAAGAAAGAAATCAAAAAAGTATTGCAGGTATTGATTGCAGGCTCGCTGCTGTTTGTGCTGCTCGCCAGTGTCAGCGGCATGCTGCTATTGCGTTCGCTGCGCCAAAATCTGGGTGGCGACCCGAAAGCCGTCTTGCATGTGGTACGCCGGGTGGCAGCAGGTGACCTGAGTTGCCAGGTGCAAACCCTGCCCGGCGACAGCCATAGTCTTTTGGCCGAGGTTGGGCGCATGCAAGCGGTATTGAATCACTTCCAAAACGCCCAGGCCGACATGGCCGGGGCGCATCAACAAGGCGAGATTGATGCCCAAATGCCGGTTGCCAGCTTGCCCGGCAGCTACGGCACCATGGCCGCATCGATTAATAGTCTGATGCAATCGCACCTGGAAGTACAAGCGCGCTTGCTGTATCTGATTGAGCAATACGCCAAAGGCAATTTTGACGAACAAATGAGCGCCTTGCCCGGAAAAAAACGCCGGATCAGTGATTCTGCCTGTGAAACCCGGCAAAAACTGGCCGATGCAGCGCAAGCTTCCCAGTCCAATGCGCTGATGCTGATCGAAAACACGCGCATTAAAAATGCCCTCGACAAATGCTCTACCAATGTGATGATTGCTGATGCCAATTTGCAAATCATCTATTTGAATGAAACCCTGAGTGCCATGCTGCTGCGCAATCAGGCAGCGCTACAGCAGCATCTGCCCGGCTTTGACGCCAGCCACATCATCGGCCAGCATATCGGCCTGTTCCATGCGGATGACGAACGCCAGCTATTTGATGGACTCAACCAGCCCTACCAAACCCAATTGCAATTGGGGCCATTGCATTTTGGCTTTATTGCGACACCGGTTGTCGATGCCACCCAAACCCGGGTTGGGATTGTGGTCGAATTGCGTGATCGCAGCACCGAGGTATTGGTCGAAACCGAGATCGACAATATTGTCCGCGCCGCCGCACAGGGAGATTTCAGCCAGCGCCTGGATCAGGGCGCAATGGACGGCTTTTTTGCCACGCTGGCAACTGGCATGAATCAGTTGCTGCATACCAGCGAGCAAGGCCTGAATCAGGTAGTGAATGTCTTGTCGGCCTTTGCCCAGGGTGATTTGCGCCCCCGCATCGATGCCGATTATGCGGGCCTGTTTGGCAAGCTCAAGGACAGCACCAACAGCACGGCAGAAAATCTGACCCAGGTCTTGTCAGAACTGCGCAACGTCGCATTGCAATTGCAAACTGCGGCCGAACAAGTCAGCAGTACCGCCAATGCGCTATCACAAGGTGCCAGCGAGCAAGCGGTATCGGTTGAACTGACTTCCACCTCACTCGGTATCATGTCAAGTTCTATTTATGGCAATAAAGATAACGCCACCGTCACCCACAATATCGCTGCCCAGGCCAGTGTCGAAGCGGCCAGTGGTGGCGCTGCGGTCAACCAGACACTGGCCGCCATGCGCCAGATTGCTGGCAAAATTGCGTTTGTGGACGATATTGCCTATCAAACCAATTTATTGTCGCTCAACGCGGCAATTGAAGCCGCGCGCGCCGGGGTGCATGGCAAAGGCTTTGCCGTGGTGGCACAGGAAGTGCGCAAATTGGCAGAGCGCAGCCAGGGCGCGGCCAAAGAGATCAGCGATCTGGCGCAAGACAGCGTTACCACGGCCGAACGTGCTGGTAAATTGTTGGACTTGATCGTGCCCGGAATTCAAAAGACATCCGAACTGGTCAATCAAATTTCCTCGGTCTGTAGCGAACAAAGCCGGTCCGCCGCGCAAATTGAAACCTCCATGACCCAGCTCAACACCACCACCCAGGCCAATGCCTCGGCGGCAGAAGAACTCTCGGCCACCAGTGAAGAATTATTGGGTCATGCCAGCCAGATACAGCGCAGCATTGCGTTTTTCAAAACCACCGATAGCCACCTGTCGTAATCAGACACGATAACTGCTGGGGTAATGCCGCGCTTGCTGCGATCATGTCACGAGCCCGGCGCATCGCCAGGGCGCAGGTCCGGCAGGTCTTCAGGGGCGCAGTGTGCGCGCCACTTGCAGGCAATGCGCCACCTGGACTTGAATTGGCTCCGGTATCGGCACCTCTCCCCGCAAGGCAGCGGCAATCCATTGCGCCGTGGTCGCGGCATCGCGCTCGGCGGGCATCGGTGGCCATTCGTCAACCGGGGCCTGTTTTTCCACCATCACGCTGCGCTGGCCCTGATGGAACCAGTCGATTTGATTGGCGCGCTTGGCGTTGGCGACGGTTTCACCTTCGGTGCCGCGCATTAAAAATACATCACCCGCTGCAACCGGTGCCTGCGTGGTGAAATACTGCCCCAGCATTTCCAGATATTCCGGGTGGGTGTACGAGCACAAGCGTAGCGCGGGCTGGGCAAACGGTTGCACAATTTTGACCAGGGTGTGGGTGGAATTGCGCAAACCCAGGCGCTGGCGCAGGTTTAACAAGCTTGCCATCTGCGGTGCCAGGCTGGCTACCGGCATAAAGGCCAGATTGTGCTGTTCCAGTTGTTGCTGCGCTTGCCCGGCCGTATCCGCCAGGGTATAGCCCATCGCTTGCAGGATGTCGGCACTGGTAACGCGGCCCGGATCCTGCGTTACGCCATGCATCAGCACCGGCGCACCGGCGCGCGCCAGCAATAGCGCCAGCAACGGGGTTAAATTGGCGACTTTGCGCGCGCCGTTATAACTCGGAATGAGTATCGGCGCATATTCGCGCACTGGCGCTTGCAAGGGCGGGATGCGGTCTTGCGCGGCTTGCAAAAATCCGGCAATTTCATCCACCGATTCGCCCTTGATGCGCAGGGCGATCAAAATGGCCCCCAATTCCAGATCGGCCACCTGGCCCGATTGCATCGCATCGTATAGCGCATACGCATCCTGGCGCGACAGGTCGCGCGCACCATGCTTGCCGCGCCCGATTTCGCGGATCAGGCTGGAAACCGCCAACGGCGCGGCGGCCGGGCTATTAAACTGCGTCATCGTTATACTCCGGCTTGGTGGTTGGCGCGGTGGCGTGGCGCGGGCCTTCAGTATCGCTGGCGGAATCACTTTTGCGCACGGCTTTGTGTTCAGCGCCCGACTCGCGGCTTCGCTCATTGCTGCCATCGTCGCGCCACTGCGAAAACCAGTGTTCCATCTGCCGCCCGGCCGCTTCGCGCCCACCTAACCCGAATGACAATGCAATCGCCACCGCCACCGCGCCAAAGGTGAAGGCAAAGGCCATATTCACGATATCGTCGGCAATGCCCATGGCGCGCAAACCCATCGAAATCACCAGCCCCAGAATCGCCATGCGTGCAATGCGCGCCATGCTGGCACTGCCGCTGCTTTGAATGGCGTCGTGCGCCAGGTTCGAGAGCCAGAAGCCGACCGTGAAAATCACCCCGCCCAACAGCACATCGCCACCAAACTCAATGAACATGGTCACCACTTCGCTGACCTGATCAAACTCCAGTTGCGCCGCCGCTTCCACCGTGGCAAACAACATGGCGAAAAATTTCAGCAAGGACGCCGCCAGGGTCGAAGGCAAGCCCTGACCACGCATGACTTTTTCCAGACCGATTTTTTCCGGAATTGCATCGACCCCGAGGCTGATCAAAAACTGCTGCAACAACGTCGCCACAAAGCGGGCAATGAAAAAGGTCAGGGTCAGGATCATGATGGCGGCGATCACCTGCGGCACCGCGTCCAGCATTTTGCCCAGCATCAAGGATGCCGGGCGCGCGATGGTATCGATTTTCATGGCGTCCAGCGCGGCAATCATCGAGGGCAAAAACACCCCGATCATGACCAGGTTACCGGCCAGACTGGAAAGTTTGGTGGCATCGCTCAAGCCAGCGTTTTTGCCGAAGCGATCCAGCCCGGCAGCGGCCAACGCCACCACCGTGAGCGTACTGAGTGCGCGCCCGACTACCCAGCCGATAAAGCCGATCAATAGCGCTGAAAAGATATTGGGCAACATGCTCAGTGCGTGGTTCAGCATGCCCGACAGCGGTGCCAGCAGGTTTTCGATCTGGTAGGCGTTAATAATCGCGGGTAAAAACAGCAAAATCACCAGCCAGAACAGGATATTACCCAGGCTTTTCGCCAGCGGCTGCATGCCTGCTGCAGCCAGCAGGCGGTCTTCCAGCTTGGCAATGGTGACCATGCGCGAGGCCAGACCACGCAGCAACATCGCCATCAGCCAGGCGATTACCGCCAGCACGCTGCCGTTAACAGCGCGCGGCAAATATCCGGCAATTTCGCGCACCAGTGCTTCAAACGGGCCGGACAAAACCGGCAAATTGAGCGCATTCAAGACCCCGACCACGGTCAGCAAAATCACCAGCCAAAACCCGATCCCGGCGAAGAAGGATTCAATATCGAGCCGCATTTCGGTGTCTTGCGCCAGATGCTGGTTCAGCTTGAACAAGCTCAGCAGGCGACGCAAACCAGCGCGCAATACCAGCGCACCAGTCCAGCCGATGATTAAAGTCAGGAGCGCCACCCCGATATTGGGCAAGGCCGCGCCCAGGGAGTTTTGCAGCGACAGCAACAGTGCGTTATTACCCATCACATTCTCTCGTTTCGTTCAACCTCAACCGCAGAAGCACGGCACGTCGTGCCCCGCCACCTTAATATTCAATCGCCACTTGTTGCGCACCCAATTGGTCGCGTAGCGCCATTTGCAGTGCGTCGGCCGGGGCCACGCGCCAGTGATCGCCCAGGCTGATTTCACATTCGGCACTCACGGCGCGATAGCGCAAATTCAGCGGCAGGCCGTCGGGCTGGCGGTAAGGTGTGAGTACCTCACGCAATTTCGCCACATCAACGCTACCGGGTAATGACATGCTGACGCTGCGCCCATAATGGGTGCGCGCCGCGATGATGTCCCAGGCCTTGTCGGCGCTGATGCGCACCCCGCCATTGAAACGGTCTTCGCTGACCTTGCCTTGCACCGCCAAAAATTCATCATCCTTAAACCAGCTTTTGTGTTCTTCCACCAGATCGCCCGGCACTGACACTTCAACCACGGCAGTACCATCGTCAAGCTGCACGATAAAGATTTTGCCACGCTGGGTCATCTGGGTGCGCACGCCAGCGATCACCCCTGCCATCATGCGCGGCTCGCGCGAGGGCGAGAGTTCGGACAATTTGGTGCGAATGAAACGCCGTACTTCTCCGGCATATGAATTGAACAAATGGCCGGACAGATAAAAGCCGAGTGCCAGTTTTTCTTCGGTCAGGCGCTGTTTGTCAGTCCAGGGCGGCACTTTCACATAGTCGGGCGGTGCCATCGAAGAATCATCGACATCAAACAGACTG
>JBDLSU010000752.1:0-6590 GCA_039799405.1 Pseudomonadota bacterium
ATTGAAATGATCAACCAATATCTGACGGCTTTCCCCATGGGGCGCCATGTGGATGCGGCAATTCAATACCGGGCGCAAATCCAGCATCAGATCGAGCAACAAGCCCAGGCAGAACAAGAAGCAGAAGCCATGCGGCTGGCCGCCCTTGAGTGGGAGCAAAAAGAGCGGGCGGCATGGGAAAAAACCTTGCAAAGCGAGGATGTGGAGGCGTACCGGGATTTTATTCATCAATTCCCTGCCAGTCGCCACAATGATGAGGCATGCGCCAGATTGGCCGTGATGGAAGAAAATTGGGCATGGGAACAAGCGCAGCGCCAGAATAACCAACGGGCTTATTCGCATTATTTACAACAATATCCAAACGGACGATTTAGCAAGGACGCCCAGGCCTTGCTGGCGCAATTGCGAATTGTCGCCGAGGTGTCACAAGGTTCCGGGTCTGTGCCGAACGCAGTCAGTTCCAGCGAAAACCCCACGCGACCAACCAAGCGACCAATTACCCGCCCCATGGTTGCGGGGCTTGGTGTGGTTGCGCTGGTGGGGCTGGTCATCGTGTTTGCAAATAGAAATGATGAAACAACAGCGTCAGGCCAAACAACTACTGCGTCAAATGTCGCATCAGCTAACCTTCACACACCCCCAACAGCGGCAGCCGATGATGCAGAAACCCAATATCAGCTTGGCTGGAATGCTGCAAAAGGCATAGGCGGTCCCCGAGATTATGAACTGGCATTGGCATCGTATACACAAGCGGCTGCGCAAGGGCATGCCGAAGCCCAGGTCCAATTGGGGCGCGCTTATTTGGTTCCCGAGCTTGGTTTGGCCAGGGATGACGAGGCAGCAAGAGCATGGTTTGCCAAGGCAGCGGAAAAAAACAATGCCAATGGGCAAGCTGGATTGGCTACGTTCTTTTTATTTGGCGCTGAGGCGCAGCGAAACATTGCCGAAGGGCGGCGCTGGCTCAATCTGGCGCTGGCGCAAGATAATGGATGGGCGAAATTTACTTCAGGGAGGATGTATTTGAATGGTGTTGGCGTTGATAAGAATTTACAACTTGCTTTCGATTGGGTCAGAAAGTCCGCCGAGCAAGGATACCCGGAGGGAGTGCGTGCGTTGGGTTGGTGTTATTGGCAGGGAACCGGCGTTGCCATGGATAAAAAAGAAGCACTGGTTTGGTATCGAAAGGCAATGGAGTTGGGTGATCTTCTTGCGCAGACCCAATTGGGATTGGCATATTTAAACGGGGAGGGGATTGATAAAGATGTTGCACAAGGGGTGGCTTTGATTAAGGCAGCGGCAGGTGCCCGCAATATACATGCGGAAGTACAATTGGGGTTTTTGTACCAAAATGGCACTGGGGTAGAAAAGGATATCGCCGAAGCAGTGAAGTGGTACCGTCTTGCTGCGGAGGCTGGGGACGAGACAGGGCAAAGCATTTTGGGGCGTATGTACTTGACTGGCTTGGGTGTGAACAAAGATGAAGTGGCAGCCGTGAAATGGCTTGAAAACGCAGCAGCCCAAGGTGGTGCTCATGCAAAAACAAACCTCGGCTATGCCCATAATTTGGGGCTGGGTGGTTTGCCCAAAGATGAAAAGAGGGCACTGGCTTTGTATTTGGAAGCGGCAGCAATGGATGAACCCACTGCGCAAAAGAACCTGGGGCAGATGTATGAGTTTGGGACGGGTGTTACAAAGAATGAGCAAACTGCGCTGGCATGGTACAACAAAGCGGCAAATAATGGCGATGAAGATGCAAAACAGGCGATAGCACGCCTGGAAGCGCGCAAAAAATGATTGCGTATGCTCGCCATTATCAATGCGATAGTCAGGCGACAATCAGGCGATAGTCCGGCGAATGCGTGCGCTCAACTCTCCCCGTTTTTGCTTGCCGAAATCATCGATTCCCCCGGCAAATGTCCGATAACCATCGTTCAGATCGGCCTTTTGTCTGGAGTCACACCATGCCGCCATTACGTTTTTGTTTGCTCATCCTTTTTATGCTGGCCAACCTGTGCCGGGCGGCCAATCTACCGCCCAATTTAAGCTCCAATCTGGCACAGAATGCCCAGGCAGACTTGACCGCATGCGAGTTTGCCGCTGCCCAGCCCGAATCTGCGCTACCCACCATCACGATCGGCATCGCCCAGCCCTATGCTGCGCCGGATGTGGTGCATTTGGCCAGCACCTTATCGAGCCAAAATCAACATATTGCCGTATGCAGCGAATCCTGGCGGGCGGTGTTGCCGCGCTTGACGCCGCTGGCCAAACATCTTGAACGTGGCATGGGCTGGGCAGTGTTTTTGCTGGCTTTTTTGCTGACGGTGTACCTGCTCACCAGGCTGACCCCACGTGGGCCATGGCGGCGCACCACCTTGGCCGGGGTATTGGCTGTGAGCGCCGGTACCTGGCTACTGGCTTGCTTGATTTTGGCATTGATCAGTCTGCTGGGTGGGCAGCGTTTGCTGTATGGCACCGTCGTGTCGCTACGGCAAGGGCAAGATAGTGTGGCCAGTTGGCATGATGTGGATGGCGCGCGCGCCCTGCAGGTGCTACTGGCCAGCCAAATCAAACCGGACCGGCAAACACATGTCGTCGCCAGCGTCCCTGCCAGCGTTGCCACCAGCGTACCTGCCAGCGCATCAGCAGACCACATTGCCAGCACTGGCGCGTCAAGCCGGGGCCAGCCGGGGCCGCAGGGCCACTATATCAGCTTTCAACGGTTAAATTTGCGCCTGCAACCGGGTACGGAATCGCCCCTTATCAACACCATTGAGCGTGGCCAAACCCTGCACTTTATTGGGCCGGTAGCCGGTGACTGGTGGCGTGTGCGCAGCGCTGCCGGGCAAACCGGTTGGGTGTCCAGTCTTTGGTTACGTCGTCCGGAAGAAATGCCCCATTAAGGCTCAATGCCCCCGGCAAATGTTTTTCACCTTCCCCCAATCACCCAAGCCAAGGAGAAACTGCCATGCCAGAATGGATCAACAATGTGAAAGCGCTGGCCCGTGTGGTGCGTGGTGGCATCATTACCCCGAAAGCCCAGCCAGACAGCGCATCGGCTAACGCAGGCGGTACATCGGCCAACGCACGCGGCAAGCAGGCGCAAGCCGCCCATGTAGAGGCGATTCGGCTCCAGCGCGCGGATGCCAGTAACTTGCGGCGCTGCATCGAAAATGAACTCGGGGAACTGGACGACAACTTGGCTTTACTGCGCCAGCAATATCAGGATGCCAAGGCGCAGGGCAAACTCGCACAAGCCGATTTAATTGCCAGCCATGTACAAAGTGTGAAGCAGGAGATCACGCTCAAAAAAAATCGCCATGCCGAATTAACCGAAATTGGCCGCATGCTGCACTGGAAAGAAACCCAGCTTGCCACCCACTTCATTGCCGACGCTTTTTCCAGCAATTTGGGCAAAACCAAAGAAGAATACGCTGCCTCGATTGCCGCTCATACCATGCGCCGTTATGAACAATTTGAGTTGGCACAAATGATACAGGAAAGCGAAGCCGGGCTGGCGCGCATGAACGATGCAGGACTGAGTGAACTAAAAGCCGAGCTCGATCAAATGATCACACCCACGAATGCGCCCGTGATGCATACCTTCATGCCGGAAGCATCGACCCTGCCCGCACTTCAGGCCGGTGAGCGCGGCTTGCCCACATCGCACGCGCTGCCCCATTCCGCTGGCGCAGGAGGTAAAAGCCATGCTGCTGATGGCAAATCCGGCGATGACGATGCAACCTTTAGCGCGCAGCAACAGCGTGGCATGCCGCCACTGCCCGGCAAGAAACCCGATTAAATACCGCAATATTTGGGCATGGCAGGTCATTTTGCCCGCCATGGCCCGCTTTGCCCCGACTGCCGGGCACGCCACTATTCCCCTATACCAAACTATCGATCATGTGGATGACGGTTTGGGCCGAATCCGGCCGCTGCGCCGGTTGGTGGGCGAGCAGCGCTTGCAGCAAGCCCCACGCCTTGGCTGGCGCACCGGCCATAAAGCGATCCCGGTCTTGTGCGCTCAGGTGGCAGGCATTGTCATCCTTGACCAACCAGGCCGCGTTTTCCATCGCTTGCTGATGCAATTGCATCATACACAGGGCAAATTCAGTCTTTTGTCCGGTTACCATAAAAAAATACAGCAATCCCAGCGCAAACAAATCGGCACGATGATCGGTTTGATAAACCAGTTCATGCTCAAAGTCAGGCAAAGGGAAAAACTGCTCCGGTGCCTGCCAACCGGGGGTGCCAACCACCTGATGCCATACTTCATCCCGGTTTTTGCATTCACCAAAATCGGCGACTTTGATGCGTCGGCCCAGGCCCGGACCAAAATCCTTGGTTAACAGCAGATTATGTGGTTTCAGATCCAGATGACGTAAGCCGTGGCCATGCAATACCGCAAGGCCATTGGCAATCTGGCGCAACCAGTGCAGTGCTTGCTGATGTTGTCTGATAGCGGGATTGGCTGACTGGCGACTGCCGGTATAAGGCACGACAGAGCTTTGCAGATGGTCTGCTTGCATCAGGCATGATAGCGACGTATCCATTTCTTCCAGCACCAAAACCGGCAAGCCTTGCCAATGGCCATGCCGGATAAAATACACCAAATGGGGGGCGCGAACTGTTTGCAAAAACGCAATCTCCCTTTGCAAACTGGCTGGCCACACGTCCGCAAACTCCGGGTAGGCTGCCATTTCATCCTGCCGCACCATTTTAAGCGCCACCCTGGAACCAGCTTCGACCCAGGTCGCCGCCCAAACTTCGCCAAAGCTTGCTTTGGCAATTTCGCGCTCCAGCCGGAAGTGCGCACCCGGCCCGATATGAATGACTTCACCAATTTGATTCATGTATCCCTCCCGTGGGTTGATGCCATTTTGACTTACCTTTGCCGGGGGCAATGAGCATGGCAAAGCGCAAACCCATAATCCCCCGGCAAGAGAGAGGCACCTACCGCAAAGGGGATCATACCGTGGCCAACCCAACCAACCGAACCAATCAAACCAACCACATAGCCACCGGGCGCCTGCAAAATTTTACCAGGGTCGGGTTATTGGTCGTATTGCTGGGCATATTGGCCGTCCTTACTTTGCTGCTCCGTTTGCGCATGCCACCGATCAATACCAATCCCGACCCCAGTTTGGTGGCATTACAACCCTGGTTCGCTGGTGAAACCATTACCGTTCCGCAACAGGCAGGTCTGTGGTTGCAGTCAAGCGCGCACGGTGTTTGGCTGGCGAAATTGGCGCGCAGCATGGGCAGGGCGCAAGTGATCGACCTTTGCACCCAGCGCAAACAACTGGCGCATGACCCGATGGCAATATTTGAGATTCGGCTGGCAGGTGGCTGGCAGACCATGCAACAATCCACGCTACCGCCCAGCCAGTGGCATCAAGCCCTGATCCTGCCCAATTATGCCAGTGCAGGCGCGCCACTACTGCGCATCGCCGGGCGTGCAGGTAATACCGAAGCGGAAACGAATTTGACGATGGAACTGGCTGGCCCAAACCCAAACTGGCGTTTGCTAACCGACAAGGGCTTGCTCGGGGCGGCCGATGGTGCGCAGTTTGCTTTCACAGGGCAAGCATGGTTGCTGTGGCGCAAACCCGATAGCAGGACGCCGCCAGAGCATTTTGATTATGCGCTGCATCTGGTAAAACGTACCGGTAGCGGCCATCCCCAGCCAGCCAGTACCACCTGTCGCGCGGGAAGCATTGAGGCGCGCTTTTGGCAAGCGGCTGATATGGCACCCGGTGCGGTAGAGTTAGAGATTTGGCATCAGCGCAGTGGCTGGCACAGCGCCCGCCTGGCCAGTGGACGCCATACCATCGGCGACAATCGGCTGGAAGACCAACAACTGTTTGATGCCGCGCAGCAGCAGGGTTTGATCCGGCTCAATCAACAGGGCAAGGTAGAACTGGCTCCCAGTGATTTATTATTGGCCCGCCGGGCCGGGGTGGCGGTGCCCGAATGGGCCCAGATCGATAGCAACAATGAAGCCGTGGTGCGCCTGCACAAACGCCTGTATACCCGGCGCGACGGCGAATTTGTGCGCGCCGAAATTGGCCGGGCCAACGCCAGCCAGTTGCGCCGGGCCGCCTGCCTGCTACAACCCACACTACAGCGCCAGGCCTGCCTGCAAGTGGAGCAAGATACCTTTCGCCATATTCACATCCGTGGCAAGCAATTGGTGTGGCACAGTGCGCCACAGGCCGCGCAGACCGGCCCGCTGGCCACCGTAACCATCCGCGCCCGTGATGGCACCGTGTTGTACGCCGATGGCAAAGTGAGCGAGCGCGCCAGCGCACTCGGCTTGGCCCCCTTGTTCAGTACTGCCGACGGGCCGGGGCTGGGGCAATCGCTGGCCGGTAGCGTTGGGCTTGCAGGGGCACGTCAGGCTGATGCGCGCCTGAGCATCGACCCCACATGGCAAGCCCTGGCCCGGCAAATATTGCATTGCGATGGCGCACTGGGCGGGCAATGGCAAATTGGCAGCGCGCAATGCGCCGCCCCCAAGCCCGTTCCAAATGCAGGATCAAATGAGAACTCAAACGACATGACGGATGACGCCCCCGCCATACCGGGACGAC
>JBDLSU010000753.1:0-5311 GCA_039799405.1 Pseudomonadota bacterium
GCAGGTGTTTAATGGGTCAGGGTAAAGCGTGCCAGCAGATTCAGCGAGCGGCCCGCCACCTTGTCTTTCACCACCGCCGAGAGCTTGTATTCCCCCGCCAGATCATTCTTGTGAAAATCGAGCGTGATGCCTGCCCGGCCGAGTTGCAATACGCCGGGGCTAAGTGGCGCTTCATCCCACACTGGCAGGCTGCCCAGCGTGATTTTCTTGCCATCCGGGCGTTCGACGCTGTATTCCACTACCACGTCACACACGGTCTTGCTATTGGGCCAGCAACCCTGCAGCAGCAGTTCGGATGCAATCTTCTCGCCTGGTTTGATACTGCTTTTGCTTTCCAGCTTGGGCGTTTGTTTGCTGCTATTCCAGGTCTGGCGGAACTGCTTGTCGTCACCGGTCAAAATTAACATCGCGCCAAAATCGCCATCGCTGCGCATGCTCTCAGTTTGCGCGCGCGGTTTGCCATCGGCATCCACCCAGCCAGCGTGCGCCAGCAGGGGCAGGGTGAGTGCAGTGCACAAGAGTATTTTTTTCATGGTAGGGCCTCCGTTTTTAATTGCATTGAGTCGTAATGTTTTGCTGGCCCCGGCATTGAGTGGCGTGATCACACGCATGCCTTTCTGACAGCAGGGCGCGGGCTGGCATTAATCGGTTCAGGTGGCGACATTATAGCCAATTTGCACCCTTGACACAGTGCAACACAGCAAGTTACTCCGGATTAATCTCACAGGTCATGGGGTTTGATAAATTGTAAGTAAACATAGATCGGGGTGTGGTTGTAAAAAATGAGTTCATCCTGTAACTTATTTATCTTGATCAACATCGAGTCGCCCAAAGGAAAATACAAACGGTGAGGTGACTATTACGCGCCAGCGTCGTGGCAAGTGTTTTGCTGTCAGCGTCAGGTTGATGAGTAGCAAGCCTGCTGACCACCAACCCAGGAAGTGGGGTGCCCAGTCGGTTTGCATATTCGATATGCGTACCAGAAAGTAGGCTGAAAACGCCAAAAGGAAGATGCTACCGTTCCAAGTCAGGATTTTTCTCACCCTACTCATGTCGTAATCCTGCTCCCGACCTGCTAATCTGGCACCATTTTTGAGTGGTTCGGCGATTAAGGGGAGACGGATGGTGCATGCTGCCAACTGTGCCAGCAAGATTTCACCCGAAATGCCAAATAGCGCTGCGCAGAACATATACATGCAGCTTATACAAAGCCAATCAAAAAAACGCTCGCGCAGCAATAGTCGGGCCAAAACCTGATTTAAATGTCGGGAGTCCGGTGCCAGCGGCGACAGCCGGAATAGCGCCTGCTCATGCCGGGTTTGCTTCATTGGGACAAGTAAGGGATCTTCGTTCATCAGCGCTAAAGCCAGTGGGATAAATATGAGTTGGCCAAAAAGTTGCCAAAGTGACCCATGATAAGCACTCACATAAGACCCGCTGCCCGACGTGGTGATCCAGGCAGTGGCAATGGCTATTGGCAAGAAACCATACAACCACTGGTTTTGGCTACCGATGCTACTCCATGGGCGGCGCGGCCAAATGGAATGCAGGATTAATGTTGGAGAGCGGTTGGCGCAGTCGCGTTGCAAAAGTTTTGCATAAAGGCTTGGCAGGTTTGGCTGCCGGGTTGCCTTATTCGGCGTTGAATCGTTGGCAGACCAAAACATGGTCCTATAAAGGTGAATGCAAGCCAGGAACAGCATCAGCAAGCATATCAACAGCGCGGCATCCGTTCTTAAAAGTGGGCTAATGGGGAACAGAATAAGTATTTGCGGAAGCGCTATCAACAGGCGTTTTGGGGTTTTGCCCAGTATGCGAGAAAAAAACAGCAAGGTCGTACCAATCCCCCAAAAAGCCCACCAAAATGATCCAAAGCGTAAGGCAATCAACAATGCCGTAACCGTTGTAAGAATGAGGTAACTCAAAACGCAGGCGAGGCGTGCGTGGCGATCGATTTTGGGTAACAAGTGGACACTGTCTGATTGCAGCAGTTTGACTGCACTTTCGCAAAAGACAAGCCATAACTGAGCGGTGCGCCATAAGAGTGGGAAGCTGAGCGTAAAAACAATGCTGACAATCCAATTATGATTCATGGCAAATCCAGCGACTTTTATGCCGCCAATGAATGCGCCAGGTATCAAAAGCAGTAAGTAGTAGGTAATGAAATGATACCAGTTCGGAAAAAAGTAAAATAACCAGTTTTTGCTTGGTAAGTTACCTTTGCTGTGCAATAAAGAGGGCGGCATCCCATACTGCCAAATCAGCAGCACACAATGTAAGAATTCTTTCATTGCATCACCTTTTTAATTAGATTAATCATCAAGCCGTCCGGCGGGGAAGGCAACGGGTGCTGCCACCATCATGCGCCAGCGCCATGGCAGGATTCTGGCAGTATGGATGACGTTAATAATCAATAAACTGCTTGACCACCAAAGCAAAAAGTGATGTGTCCATACTGGTGGGGGACTAATGCTGCCGAGAACGTACCAAGCGATCAAGGCCAAAATAAAGCACATGCTGAGCAGCCGGAGATTGTCGCTTATCGTTTCTATCGGCTGATGTTCGCGGCTGTTGCGCAAGGCGGCATAATTGCAAAGTGGTGCGGCGATCTTGTGCAATCTGATGCTGCATGCAGCAAACTGGGCCAGTAAAATTTGGCCTGAAATGCCAAATAGCGTCGAATACAACATAAACAGCAAGGTCACGTAAAGCCAATTAATCATCCCGGCGCGCACAAAATGCTGTGCCAGCATCCGATTGAATTGATGTGCAGCGGGTGCCAGTGGCGACAGGCGGAATAAGGCTTGTTCCGTCCTGGTACGCTCAATCGTGGAAAGAAAGGGGTTGATGCCAGTGAGCTGTATTAAAGCCAGTATGATGAGAATAATTTGACCAAGCAGGTGTTGGCTGTTGGCGGAGTCAGGCCAGAACACCAGCTTCGCCATCCATCCGATAACGACTGGTACTAATAAAATGTGGTTGAATTCTTGCGAGCCGATTCTGATGCTGCCACGAAGAAAGCTGCCTGCCCCCAGCAAATCTGAGAGCTGTGCTTGGGGTGCGTGTTTGGCAAAGGCTTGTTGTAGTAACTTTGCCCTGGATTGTGGCATGGCAGCCTGTTGAGTCGGTTTTTTTTTGTTTGCGCCATTTTCAGGCTGCAACATTATTGGGTAAAAGTAAGCCCATGCCAGAGCAAGGATCAGAAAATAAATGATTAGTATCCCAACCGTTTGAGGCAGCGGGTAATACAACTGTAGCCAAAGTGGGATGATTGCCCATGCCGCGGCAGATAGTTCTTTTCTCAGTGCCAAGCAGCCAATGGCAAACAATACGGTGCCTGCGCCCCAAAATGACCACCAAAATGGCAGCAAATATTGGCCCATGAGCAGCGCTGCCAGCGTGGTTAGCAAGAACCAATTTAACAGGATGGCCCGGCGGGCGTGATGATGAATATTGGGCGCCAGACTCGCACTATCAGGCGTCACCAGAGCGATTACCCCTGTGCAGTAGTAGCACCACAGGCGCACAGCCCAGAAAAACAAAGGGAGGCTCAGGGCAAAAATAGCAGCGCCTGGTATTTTGCCTTTGCCAAAGCCGACAATGAAACCCGGTATGGTCAGTGCAAAGCACAAGGCCAGGTAATACTTGCTCATGGGCGGTTGGCGATATTGAAGGGTATAGCGCCAAATCAGTCGATAGTGTCGCAAAAACTCGCTCATCGCGTCACCTCAATAAACAAGTCCTCCAGCGTCAATTGTTCAGTCCGTACCTGTGCCTCCTGCGCCAGCAGTTGCGCCAGTGCCGGGCTATTCTCCGGCACCACCACGCTGATCTCACCGTTCTGCTCGCTGCTGCGGCGCAATTCATCCGGCAGCGTTACCTTGCTCATGATCTGGCTCGGCCCGACTACGCGCCGGGTGTTTTCCAGCAGTTCATCCATGCCGCCTTGCAAGGCGATACGGCCTTCCTTTAAAAACGCAATATCCAGCGCCACCCGTTCCAGATCGGACAAAATATGGGTCGAAAAAATCACAGTGGTTTCGCGCCCGATCACGTCTTCCACCAGTTCATGCAAAAAGTCGCGCCGCCCCACCGGGTCGAGTGCTGCCACCGGTTCATCCAGAATCAATAATTCCGGCTCATGCGCCAGCGCGCGGATGATCGACAAGCGTTGCTTTTCGCCGCCGGAAAAGTTGCCCAGTGGCTGATTGCGTTTCACCGAATCAAAACCCCAGCGCGTCAGCAAATGGTTGACACGCTCGCCATTCCATTTCGGGTACAAGGCCTTGAAATAGTCCAGCATCTGATTCGGCGAAAGCCAGGCAAACAAATCGCTTTGCTGTGGCACATAGCCAATCCGTGCCCGCACCGTGTCGGGCAGGTTGTCCACGCTGGCGCCGTACAGGGTGACGCTGCCGCTGTCCACTTCGCGCAAGCCCAGCAGGCATTCCATTAAAGTTGATTTGCCGCTGCCGTTGCGGCCCAGCAAACCAATGACTTTGCCTGGCGTCACTTGCCAGTCAAGATTGCGTAAAACCCGCTGCTGGCCGAAAGATTTGGAGATGGATTGGATATTGACGATGGCATCGCTCATGGCGTTTCCTTGAGAATGAGTTCAAACATGGCCAGCACGGTGTCAGAATCAAGTTCCAACTGTCTGGCTTCCAGCGCTGCGCGCGTCAGGGTCGGGCGTAGCAATTCGGTGCGGCTGTGTAAGTTGTTTTTCTCTTGCTGGCGTGCCGCCACCAGCATGCCAATCCCGCGCTTGCGCTCCAGCAGTCCTTCCAGTTCCAGCAGGTTATAGGCCTTGGAAACCGTCATTGGATTGACCGCCAGCGCCTGGGCAATATCGCGTACCGAAGGCATCACATCGGCGTGGCTTAACTGCCCACTGGCTACCATGCGCCGTACCTGATCCATCAATTGACGATAGATCGGCTCGGTGGAACCGGTGGCAATCGAAAACAGGCTGGCTGGGTGCTGGGTCATGGTGTGCAAGGCGATTCTTGTATTTGTGTATTAGTTGATTAATACAGTGTATCATGGGATTGAGAAAACGCCCTAAGAAATTTTCTGCTTGATGCGTCCCAGCCACGAATCGCGCATTGGGTACAAATTAAGCGATAATGGTCGCGCTAAAAAACCAAAATCTGCCGTCTTTCCCGGAGCCATTCCCATGATCAAACTTCGCAGTTACCTGCTGACCCTCATTACGCTACCCATGCTTGCCAATTCTCCCGCCATTTTTGCCGCAACCGCGTCCGCCAGGACGGATTCGGGTTATCAGACGCCGCCCGCCGCATTGCAGGCG